>JAUWXJ010000096.1 GCA_030616425.1 Desulfobacterales bacterium
TAGGGTGGGCCTTTACTTCACAGGCTTCCAGCAATGGCACGAAATAGGATAGTCTCGGTGGATAGAGGCTAGTTACATTACCTGTTGCAGGATAAAAGCACGAATGGTAGAGGGGAGTATACCTGCCGGACACTCAGGCAAACTGTTCTAGTTACCCGTTCGAGTCGTCCGAGTCGATATTCAAAGGGGTATCCAGGTGCGAGCAGTTGTTCAGCGAGTAACAGCGTGCGAGGTTAGTGTAGACGATCAGACCATAGGGCGGATCGGCCCGGGGCTGCTTGTACTGCTGGGAGTCTCACAGTCTGATCAGGAAAAAGATGCCGATTATCTAGCAGACAAGGTCGCACATCTAAGAATCCTTGAAGATGATGACGGCAAGATGAATCGCTCCCTTCTTGAGGTAGGCGGGGAAGCCATGGTCGTTTCACAATTTACGCTGATGGGTAACTGCCGCAAGGGTCGGCGACCCTCCTTTGTTGAAGCAGCCCCACCACAGAAAGCTCAAGAACTTTATCAGTATTTTGTTGATCAGCTGAAATCAAAAGGGATACCTGTGGCCACAGGTCGGTTTCAGGCTATGATGGCGGTGTCGCTAGTCAATGATGGGCCGGTAACATTAATTGTTGAAAGCAAATAACAAAAATATGCCTAACAATGAAGATGCGGGCCCTGACCACAATGAGACCCCTCCTTGTATGATCTATGTAGATAAGGAAGGGTGCTGGTTTCACAAGGGCGCCCCTATCATCCACCGAGAACTCCTACTCCTTTTTTACCAGTGTCTCTGCATGGACGAACAGGGTCACTACATTATCAAGTTCAAGGACCAGGTCTGCCGTCTAGACGTAGAGGACACCCCTTTTGTGGTCCTGAGGACAGACCTTGTGCGTGCTGGCAAGAGCGGAGAGAAAGAGCGTTTCGTCCTACATCTCATAGATGATACCAAGGAAGATCTTGCCCCTGAAACTCTTACTATTGGAGCTGACCACGTGCTTTACTGTGCAATCCGGGAAGGCAAATTCAGGGCACGCTTCCTGCGTCCCAGTTACTACCAACTTGCCCGGCATTTTCAGCAAGAGCCCGAGACAGGTCGATATTTTCTCTGTGTAAACTACAAAAAACATTACCTGTGAAGTGAATTCCTTGTTCTTTAACAGTAAATAGTTTCGGGCCGTGAATAACTAGTAAAAGGTGCTCAGAAGAGTTTCTTGATCATTTTAGAAGGGCCGATCTAATCATTAGCAAAGGACAGGGAAACTACGAAACACTCTCCGGTGAGCAAAGGCCGATATTCTATCTCCTTAAGGCCAAGTGTTCTATCATTGCAACAGACCTTGGTGTCAAAGAGGGGGATACGGTTATCAAATACGCCCTTTGACGCCGAAAACTTTACGGTCCTACCCCTTTAATAATGGTCGCCAGTTTCAGGGCCTTCTCAGACAGGTCAAAGACATGGCCAAGCAGATCGGTCGGCCGGATACTTTGTCCTGGTTCTAACCTAAGGATCATATCCGCTTCTTGTGGAGACAGAAGGCGAAGTTCCTTTACAAGAGGCCTCAGATCAATCATCTTTTCCTTCCCTTTTCGATTCCTCTTGGTCAACGGCGATTCTTTTTTCTCCAAAAAATTCCTGAGCTTGGCCTCAGAAAAGATGCCTTCTTTAAGGGTCACGCTGTAGCGAACGAGCTTGGGCGGAGGCCCTAGTGACCGGCGATGAACCTTATTACAAGCAGTTACTGTGAGCCCCTTTGGAAGCTCCTGGTTGACCTGATCAACCAGCGTTTCACGTGAAACATGCACCGGCACCTGGACTATAAAGCGCTCCTCCAAGCTCTCAATACCAACAGCAAGGGCGGATTCGAAGGAGATCTTGGGGGCCGGGTGAAACCCCTCTGAGTACCTCAAGGGGATGCGTGCCCGCCTAAAAGCCCTAATGAAGATTTTGATCAACTCCAGGTGCCCAAAATACCTGGCCTGGCCGCGTTTGGCATAGGAAACCCGAAGCTTCTTGTATGGCTGCTTGTGTGAATCTGTGTGAAGATCACGGCGAACCTTAATAGTGGCTTTTCCTTCAAAGGTTATCGGTTTTACGGTTTCAAAGTCACAAACGCCGCACTGGTCGCACTCACCGTCCCGGCAATCGAGGGTCTGCTGCCTTCCAAAGGCCTTTTCCCACTCGCGCTTCTGAAATTCCTTGGAGACTCCGCAGTCAATGTGATCCCAGGGAAGCGGTTCTGATAGATCCCTTACGCGCGTTGTGTAAAAATCAACATCCACACCGCATGCCTCAATAGCCTTCAGCCATCGGCTGTATTGAAACTGTTCGCTCCAGCCATCAAAGCAACAGCCCATCTCATAAGCCTTAACCAGCAACCGGCTCAAACGTCTGTCACCCCTTGCCCAGAGCCCTTCAACAAGGCTCATTTCAGGGTTTTGCCACTTGAAGCGAAGTCCTCGGCCCTTGAGCCTCCTTCGAAGCATGTCAATCTTGTCTCTACTCTCGTCCACTGATATCTGGGGAGACCACTGGAAGGGCGTGTGCGCCTTTGGAATGAAGGTGGAAACACTAACGGTAATATTCTTGTTGCGCACATTCGGGACGCGAACCCTTTGGAGCCGTCTCACTAGTTCAACAATTGCCTCCAGGTCCTCTTCTGTTTCTGTGGGCAGGCCAATCATAAAGTAGAGCTTGATGAGCCGCCACCCCAGCCCAAACGCATTCCGGACCGTCTCCTCCAGGGCTTGCTCGGTGATGTTCTTGTTAATCACCTCGCGGAGTCGCTGGCTTCCAGCCTCTGGGGCCACTGTGAAGCCTGTTTTTCTGACCCGCTTGATCTGGGCCATAAGCTCCTCGGTAAGGCTTCCAATCCGAAGGGAAGGGAGGGAAACAGCCGTATTTTCTGGTTCGCATCGGTTCATCAGCTGCTCCACAAGCCCCTGAATAGCACCGTAGTCACCAGTGCTCAGCGAAAGGAGGGAGATATCCTCGTAGCCAGTACGAGCCAGGGCCCGCTCTGCCAGGGAAAGGACCGTACTAGGTGCACGCTCTCGTACAGGGCGATAGATCATCCCGGCCTGGCAGAACCGGCACCCCCTTGTGCAACCCCGGCAAATCTCAAGGCTCAGGCGGTCGTGGATCGGCTTTCCAAAGGGAATCACCGGGTGATCTGGATACGGGACCTGGTTGAGATCAGAAACTAGGGCCTTGCGCACACCAGTGTACCCAGAAAACCGGGGGGTCACCACCTGAAGCCCTCCGGAATCTATACCTGTCTGAAAAAAAGAAGGGATATAAACCCCTTCCAGGTCCGACCAAGCCTTGAGAAGCGCTTCGCGGTCCGCTCCAGTATCCTTCCACGCCAGCCACGCATCTGTCAGCTCAAGGACTATTGACTCGCCGTCCCCAACTACCATGGCATCAAAAAAATCGGACAAGGGCTCTGGGTTGAAGGTGCTTGGGCCACCTGCAATAACAAACGGGTGCGACCCATCTCGATCCTGGGTATAGAACGGTATCCCAGACAGGTCTAACATAGTCAAAATATTCGTAAAATTAAGTTCATACTGGAGGCTGAAGCCTACGATGTCAAAACCTGAAAGGGGTGTGCGGCTCTCAAGAGAACAAAGGGGAATCCCGCCAGCCCGCAGCCTTGCCTCAAGGTCGACCCCGGGGGCAAAGACCCTTTCTGCTGCAATCGCCTGTCGGGAATTCAGAACGTGATACAGGATCTGAATACCAATGTGGCTCATCCCCACCTCATAGCGGTCCGGGAAGGCTAGGGCAAAGCGGAGCTGGATGTTCTGAGGGTCCTTTTGCGCCGTATTGATCTCAGTGCCCAGATAGTGGCTTGGGTTCTGGACCAACGGCAATATCTTTTCCAATGATTGACTGGGCATGAGTTCCCTGTTATAAATTAAGTTTAATTCTTTTTGCTCGTCCTGACGTGGTACCTTCCAAGTCGAGGAGAGTCTTGTTATCCGACAGCCGACCCATTTGTCAACATACACTCGATCATACAGGAGAGTTTCTATGGCTCAGTCCAATCTTCGTCATCATAGCCTCCTGGTTGTTACCTTTGTGGCCATTGCCCTTGGAGCCTTTTCACCCAGCAAAACATGGTCTGCTGGTTTTGCCAGAGAGAGCGCAGTCGTTAAAGCGGTCAAGAAGGTTAGCCCTGCAGTGGTTAATATCAGCAGCCAGTATGAGGTAATAAAGCGCTCTAACCCATTCTTTGACTTTGGCCTTGATCCGTTCTTCGAATCCTTCTTCAAGGACTTTTTTGAACCTCGGCACCGGAGACGTTACAAGCGTAACAGCCTGGGCTCGGGCGTTATCATTGATGGAGGCCGCGGCTACATACTTACAAACGAACATGTTATTGCCAGAAGCGCCAAGATTACGGTGGTACTGAGAGATGAACGGGAGCTTGAAGCCGAGCTGGTGGGTGCAGCACCAGATTTCGACTTGGCAGTCCTTCGCATAGACTCTAACAAGGAGTTGCCGGCCATTCGAATGGGGAGCTCTGACGACCTCATGATTGGAGAAACCGTGATTGCCATTGGCAACCCCTTTGGGTTCTCCAATACAGTTACCACAGGCGTTATCAGTGCCCTGAACCGCTCCATCCAGACCGAAAATCGTACATATCAGGACTTCATCCAAACCGACGCCTCTATCAACCCTGGCAACAGCGGGGGACCTCTTTTGAATATCAACGGCGAGCTTATCGGTATTAACACGGCAATATATTCAAAGGCCCAGGGCATCGGTTTTGCTATTCCAATCAACAAGGCCAAGCGGGTCGTTGATGACCTCATCAAGTATGGAGAAGTACACATCGCCTGGCTTGGTCTGAGTGTACAGGATCTCGACCCAAAGCTTGCCCGCTATTTCAAGGTTCCAGAAGGGCAGGGTGTGATTGTATCCTATGTTGCAGAGCATAGTCCAGCCCAGGAAGCAGGCCTTCAACCAGGTGATGTTGTCACTGGTGTAGGGAAAAAACGTGTGGCCTCGAGGGAGGCTTATCATGCAATGATCAGAGATTTTGCTGCGGGTGACGCGATCCCGCTGACGGCGTGGAAAGATGGAAGCACTGAGGTCCTGAAGATTCATTCTCGCACATTCCCCGAGGCACTGGCTGAAGAGCTGGCCTATAAGTCCCTTGGCGTGCGCATCCAGGAGATCTCCAGGGCCATGCGCCTCAGGTTCAGGATAGCAGCAAGAGATGGTGTGATGGTGACCGAGCTTCGTCCGGGCTCCTACCTTGACCGGATAGGGGTACGCCCTGGTGACGTCATCCGCAGGATCAACGAAAAAGAGGTAAAGACCGTGGATGACTTTAAAGGGGCGGTGACCAAATATCGGCATAAGGAGTCTGCTGTCCTGCTGATACAGCGGGGGAATCAGCAGTATTACGTGACGGTAAAGATAGAAATATAGAGCCTGCCAAGATGACCTTCGCCAAGTACGCAATCAAAATTGGGCAAAACCGTTTCCCGGCCCCCAAGAAGCTCCTTGCCTTCTTGCTTATAGGGTCTCTGTTCCTGGGGGGGTGTGGCAGGAATAAGGCCCTGAAAAGAATCCGGAAATCAGGGGCAATTACCGTCATAACCCGTAATAACGCTCACTGTTATTATACGTACAGGGGTCAGGATATGGGTTTTGAATACGATCTGGCAGAGGCTTTTGCTGGGTTCCTAGGGGTTCAACTCAAAGTAAAGGTGTCTGAATCATGGGATCAATTGCTCCCCTCGGTTGGCGAGGAGGCCGGAGAGGTTGCGGCAGCAAGCATAACCATAACCCCCCCCAGATCAAAGTTGGCTAACTTTTCAATAGGTTACCTGCCTGTCCAACAAATGGTCATAACCCACAAGCAGAATACAGAGATCAAGAGGATTGGTGACCTGGAAGGTAAAACTGTCCATGTCCGTCGTGGAACCTCTTACGAGGAAAGGCTGCGAACGCTCAAGCAAAAGGGCCTCAATATAATGATTAAGCTCCACGACGACGTTCCCACAGAAGATCTCATACAGGGCGTTGCTGAAGGGAAGATAGAAGTCACCATAGCAGATTCCAATGTGGCGTTCTTGAATCGTCGTTATTTCCCGGACATTCGCATTGCCTTTCCGATCGAGAAACCCCAGTCCCTGGGCTGGGCTGTAAAAAAGGGAGAAAGGGCGCTGCTGAATAAAATCAATAAGTTCTTTGAAACAATTAAAAAAGATGGCACCTTCAACGACATATATAACCGATACTACGCCTATGTGGAAACGTTCGACCATCTGGATATCAAGAAATTTCAGGAGAGGATCGAGACCCGTCTTCCCAGATACGAAAAGACGATCAAAAAGGCCGCTGAGCTATATGGGTTTGACTGGCGGTTAATAGCGGCCCTCATCTATCAGGAATCTCAATTCAGCCCTTGGGCTAGAAGCTTTTCCGGGGTCAAAGGGCTCATGCAACTCACCCTTCCGACTGCCCAGGAAATGGGGATAGAGAACCGCCTGAATCCCCAGCAAAGCATCACGGGAGGCGTCAAATATTTAAAGAAACTCCATGACTTGTACGATAAGTCTCCCGAGCCGGACAGGACCCTTGTTGCGCTTGCCGCATACAATGTCGGCAAGGGGCATATCTTGGACGCCAGGAGGCTGGCTTCGAAAATGAACCTCGATCCAAACAAGTGGACCTCATTGGAAAAGACCCTGCCGTTGCTGAAAAACCGAAGGTATTACAAGAAAAGCCGATTTGGTTATTGCCGTGGAAGCGAGCCCGTCTTCCACGTACGAAACATATTGACCTATTACGACATCCTCAAAAGGGGGGCGATTCAATACACTGCCAAGGATCAGTGATAATGGTAGGGACGAATCGCAATGTTTCACGTGAAACAATCAAAACTGAGGCTATTTCCCGATACAAAACCTGCTGAAGATCTGATCAAGGATCTCCTCTGTGGTAGTCACCCCGATGATTTCACCCAGGGCATCAAGAGCCTCCCTGAGATCAACGGCCACCAGCTCGGCATGCCGCCTAGTCTTAAAGCCCTCCTCTGCATCCTTTGAGGCTGCAAGGGCCTTTTCGATCGCCACCTTATGTCGCAGACTCGGCACTATCGAGGGAAGATCAGCAGGCCCGCTCTGGTGCGTGACCTCCCTAAACACGGCAGCTTTCAACCTTTCGATACCCCTGTTGTACAAGGCAGAGATCTCGACCCACGCAAGCCCTGGAAGACGCTCAACGATCCTGCCGACAAGGCCCTGATCTCCAAGATCTATCTTGTTGATTACCAGGATAGTTTTTCGGTTTCGCACCAGATCATAAATTTGTATGTCTTCGTCACTCAAAGGGATACTGCAATCTACCATAAAGAGCACCAGGTCTGCTTCATCCAGTCGCTCTTTTGTGACCCGAACCCCCACTGCCTCCAGGGCATCGTCCGTATGGTGAAGGCCGGCCGTATCGATAAGCCTCAGCGGGACTCCTTTGATATTGACAGTCTCTTCAATAAAATCGCGCGTGGTCCCCGGAACAGCAGTCACAATAGCACGTTCTTTTTGAAGTAGCCTGTTCATCAAGCTAGACTTTCCCACGTTGGGGCGCCCGATTATAGTGGCAGCCACGCCTTCCCTATAAACATGCCCTTCATCATAGTGTTCCAGCAATTCCTCCAAAGGACCGATCACGTCCTGCAACATCCCTTGGACAAATGGTTCGGGATGGATAATATCCTCAACATCTTCTGGAAAATCTATGGCAGCCCCTACTTCCACAAGTACAGTCTCGATTGGCCTTCGAATAGCTTGGATCGCTTCGAATAGGTACCCCTTCAACTGTCTTGCAGCCAGCTCCAGGCCTTCAGTTGTCTGGGCGTTCACCACTTCAATGACCGCTTCCGCCTGGCTCAGATCGATGCGACCATTCAGGAAAGCGCGCGTGGTAAATTCTCCGGGTTCGGCCAAGCGTGCTCCTCGCTTTAGGACCAGCTCCAAGATTGCCCCCAGCCCACATCTACTCCCATGAGCTTGAATCTCCACCACGTCCTCCCTGGTGTATGTATGAGGGGCTCTCATGATCGCAAAAAGGACTTCATCCAGAATCTTTTCAGTTTCGGGATGGATAATAGATCCATAATACAGGTGGTGGGATCTTAGACGCGATAGCTCTCTTGGGGGGTGCAAGAGGGGAAGCGTTATCGGGATTGCCCGTGGCCCAGAAATCTTCACCACGCCGATACCGCCTGCTCCCGGAGGGGTAGCAACCGCGGCTATGGTATCGCTCTCCATAAGCTAATGTCTTTGCAAGGGCCTCTTACTAAGGGGAGCATAATATTGCTTGCAATAAATAATGCTTTCACCCCCAACGGGGATCTCTTTTTGAGTTAGCTCAAATCTCATCCTGCTCGTTGGCGGCAGAATGCATTGAACTCCATGAACCAGGCACACGTCAATGTGGGATACAAGCTCAGTAGCCATTTGTAAATGGGTCAAGACCTTATGCCGAATATGGTGCCGTTGAGGGACT
>JAUWXJ010000077.1 GCA_030616425.1 Desulfobacterales bacterium
AACCGGGCAACCTGAGTTATGACAAGCAAGGTAGGCCAAAGTATAAGATCGCCTGTTGTCTGTTAAAGGAAGAGATCAAGCCATAAAATCGCTCCGCGATTTTATATAACGCGGCTCCGCCGCTTGAAATAAGGAGACAGCAATGCTGGAAGAGCCCAAACCTTACGACATGCTAACCGATTTTGTGACCGGGAAAAAGGTTCCCAACATCGGGGCTGAAGAAAATAGACAGCAGGTGGAACGGTTCTTAGTTGAGAGAAAAGGCTACAGCAAGGATGATATTGAAGTGGACGCAGACTTAAAGTTCACCGTAGCGGGCGAGGAAGTCCGTTCTAACGTAGATCTCGTTGTCCGCGTTCAGGAAAAAAGGTTCATGGTCCTGAGGTGCGTGCCCGGTTCCCTGGTATCAAGGGAAAGAGAAGCCCTTGCCGCAGCCAGGTTACTCGATGTCTACCAGATCCCGTTTTCCGTGGTCACGGACGGAAAGGATGCGGAATTTCTAGATACCGTTACCGGCGAGGTGTTAGACCAGGGCATGGATGCTATTCCGTCCAAGGAGGAAGCGATTCAACGGATGAAGGAAACAAGGCTTGAACCCTTCCCGCAAGAGAGGCTGGAACGGGAAAGGATTATCTTCCGCTCATACGATGAGATGAACATCAACGTCCAAAGGAAACTGAAACGCAAAGGGCAGAGCGCATAGCGCGAAGGGCAAACAGTTCTATGCTCCATGCACTATGCCCTATGCGGTTTTGGCCTCGGGCAGATCCTTGCCACAGTGTTTGCACACAACAGCTCGTGTCTTGATAATCTCAGCACAGAAGGGACATTCCTTGGTATAATTTCGCTTGTGAATCTGAGCAATGCTCTTCTCGGCTCTTGCTTTGACCACATCGTTTTCAAAGACATGATTCCGGATCGGCTCAATCACATCCAGCCTGCCAACGTCTCCTATCATTTCAGCCGCCTTAAAACGAACCGGTGGTAGAGTCTCTTCAGCCAAAAGCACTTTGAGTATGGCACCGGCGTCCGTAGCCTCATAAAGGGCTTGGAGCTCTGCCAGCCCCTCTTTCTCGGCGGCTTTCCGCGCCTCTTCTTTGGCCTTCACCTCTTCATCAATGATAGAACCTGTCCCACCCTCGCGGCTGAATACGGGCATACAGTCCATTTTGCCTGACATAGGATCGCATATGCATCGATAGGAAGCGATATTCGCATACTTTTCATAGATGTCTTTCCAGCCTTGAAGATAGAGCGGGCAATCATCATTAAAGCACACATAAAGATATGGCGTACCCCAGCCCAAGCCGTCTGAAAAAGTCATTGGCGGACATTCCCATATGAGCATCTCCTGGCTGCAATGCGGGCATACGGGTCTTTTGTCTTTCACCATCTTGTTGTACACATCTTCTCGCGTGAGGATTGCCATGTCTGATCTCCAAATGGTTCTTTTCGAAACCCTCAAACAGAATAATTCACTGTGCTGAAATGTCAAGCTGCTTATAAGACTCGGCTATCCAGGGCCTTGGGGCTTGCCAGATATGTGGCTCGGCCTCTTTTCGAGTTGCCAGCTGGTTCTTGAGCAAACCCGCAACCCGAGACGACCAGAACCAAAAAGGATTGACACCAGGGCTTCACATGGTAATACTTGCCAATCAGGGAATCTATCGTCCATAGTTTGAAGTGGGTCAAACTGCAGATCGCTCTTTGCAGGGAAATCTGGCTCCAAAGTAAGGATACAAGATGACAGACACAGGTGAAACATCCCAGGACGGCATAGAACCGAGAAAATATACACTGGACAGCAGATTCAAGTTTGCCTGCCATAAGGGCATGGCATGTTATACCCATTGTTGCAGTGACCTGAATATTATCCTGACGCCCTACGACATCCTTTGCATGAAGAATAGACTCAAACTGACCTGTGATCAGTTCTTGGCCATATATACAAAACCAGAGATGCTGTCGAGGACTAAGCTCCCGGTGATCACACTCAAGATGCTCGATGACGACAAGAAAAGCTGCCCCTTTATTACACCTGAAGGGTGTACCATATATGAAGACCGTCCTTTAACCTGCCGCTATTACCCACTTGGCATGGCTTCCTTTAGGGAACAGGACATACAGCCGACTGGGGAAGATTTCTATCTCATGGTGCGCGAGTCCCATTGCCTTGGCTTTGAAGCAGATAAGGAGTGGACCGTGAGTCAATGGAGAAAGGATCAAGGCGTGGAGCCGTATGACGAGATCAACAAGGACTGGATGGAGTTTATGTTAAGAAAAAAGTCCTTTGGATTTCAGGCAGACCTCAGTGAAGAAAGCCGGGGGATGTTCTTTATGGTGAGCTCCAACGTAGACAAACTCAGACGCTTCATATTTGAAAGCAGTTTTCTGGACAAATATGACGTTGAAAAAGACCGGCTTGACCAGATCAAAACCGATGAGGCCGCCTTGCTCAAGTTTGGGTTTGAGTGGCTCCAGAGTGCCCTTTTTGGAGCTGACAAGGTGAAGCTAAAAGACCAAGTGTTAAAGGCTTACAAAGAGAAGGCTGAAAATGCTAAGAAGGCCAATAGGCTAAGGACATAGGATCTCCTCACATGAAAGACGTTCAAAGCGAGCCGGATCACCGGAACATTGACCTTGCCAAGGTCGGCATCAAAGGAATCAGGTATCCGATGAATGTCCTGGACAAGGCCAATAAGGCCCAGGCCACGGTTGCAACGGTCAACATGTATGTGCATTTGCCTCACAAGTTCAAGGGGACTCACATGAGCAGGTTTGTAGAGGTGCTGAACGATTATTGTGCTGATCTGAATCTAAAGACTTTTTTTGAAATGCTCGACAGAATAAAGAAAAAACTTGATGCTCCTGCTGCAAATCTGGAGATCAGCTTCCCCTATTTTATAAAGAAAAAGGCGCCTGTGTCAGGTGTTTCGAGTATGATGGAGTATACGTGCAAGTATATGGGGGAAATTAACGGGGATGAACGGAAGCTCTATATCGGTGTCAAGGTGCCGGTCTGTACCCTTTGTCCGTGTTCAAAAGAGATCAGCACCCAAGGAGCCCACAATCAGCGGGGCCTTGTTTCGGTAACCGCGCTCTTTGAGGAGTTTTTCTGGATTGAGGAACTTGTTGGAATCATCGAAAGCTCGGCAAGTAGCGGGGTCTTTGCTTTGTTGAAAAGGGAGGATGAAAAATTTATCACAGAACAGGCATACAATCGGCCCATGTTTGCAGAAGATGTTGTGAGAGAGGTTACCGATAAGCTGAAAAAAGACCCGAGGTTTACACGGTTTACCGTAGAAGCGGAAAACTTTGAAAGCATACACAACCACAGTGCCTATGCCTACACCGAGGTCGCCCCTCGTCAATCATAGCCATACCCTGCCGGGCCCTGCCTCCCAGGTCACACCTTAACAGCCTGTTGCCCAAACGCCTTTTCGCTTTGCCTAAGGTGAGGGGGGAGTTTTTTTCACCCAGACGGAAATAACCAGCCTTCCAAACGTTTTCGGTATCCCTCTCCTAGTCTCTCGATTATCTCCGGGATTCCGAACTCTGTATCGCCCACCAGGCAGACCCACAGGATCTCAATAACCGAATTCGTGACAAACACACCATCAAATTGATTCAAATCCGCAGGCGCGATCAAGGACTCGGTCACGGAAAGGCCGAGCACCCGGGCAACCTCTATGATCTGCTTGCGCGTCACACCCGGTAAGAGCCCGGCTTCTGTCGGCGCGGTAAAGATATCCCCTTTGCTCACAAAGAATACATTTGTGATGCACCCTTCTGTGATCTCGCCCCGCTCGTTCGTGAAAAGGGCATCGAAAAATCCCTGCTCTCTGGCCCACCTAAAAACAAAGATGTTTTCAAGATATGACGTCGTCTTGAACCGCACAAGGGGAGAACCAGAAAACCTCTGAAATGGGGCCAGGCCCAGTTTTACCCCCTGGTCCTGCCAGGTGCTCATCTCCTGCAGCGGCTCCCATGTCGTCTGAAATTCTGTCTTTTCCACACCCTGATCGCCGTAGCATATCAGGTTGAGCCGAAGACGGGCCTCTGCATCCTGCGGAATTTCTGCCAGGGCAAGTTTTAACGCTTCAACAGCTTCTTCTCTGGAGAAGGGAAGTGCGAAAAAAGAGCACCCTTCGGCCATGCGGTCCAGATGGTCTTCTACAAAGGCAAGCCTTCTCCCCAGATAGACCCGAAACGTCTCAAAAAGCCCTTCACCAAATAATAGCGTCCGGTCCTTCATCTACAGGTCCTTGTTGATTAGAGGGGTATTTTTGCCTCTGACGCAAAGGTTGCAAGATTTGACATTCGCTAAGATTCACCCATTGATCAAGACAAGAAAGGGCACTCCATCTGAATCGATGGAGTGCCCTGTTTCGGCTTCGAGAATGAACCTATACGACAGTTACATTTACTGCAGAAGGACCTTTACCGCCCTCTTCGACTTCAAAGGTCACTCTGTCGCCTTCTTTGAGAGATTTGAACCCAGTTGCGTTGATCCCTGAATGATGAACGAATACATCCGGGCCATCTTCCTGCTCAATGAAGCCATAGCCTTTGCGGTCATTAAACCATTTCACAGTTCCATCGGCCATAATGACACCCTCCTTTCATAGAAATTCTCATAGTTCCAGACTTGAGGTTGCCACTATTGACAGATGGATCTTCCCTCAGAACGAAACCGGGCCGCCAATAAAGACGGCCCTTTATTGATTATTTTCATAATAACCCACTTCTCAGAGAAAATCAAATCATTTATGATTATTTCTTGATCAAATTTGCGCGTGCTATTAACAGTATAGAATTGGGGTCGGATTATGGCTGTTTATGCCTTGATAACAAGGGATTAGCTTGGAACGTCCCCTATTTCCTTTTAGTTCAGCTCTTTAGCCGGTTTCTCCCCGCCTTCTTTGCCTTATAAAGTCTTTTGTCAGCAGCCTTTAATACCTTTTCAGGCTTGGTAAGATTTCTATCAGGTGCGGCAACACCTATGCTTACAGTCACTCTTGCCCGTTTCCTGGGAGAGACCTTTCCTTTGCCTCTGTTTTTCGACGTACTTTTCCGGCGCCCTTTACCCCTGACAGCAAAGGGGATCGATTCAATCGCCTTTCTATATTTTTCCAGATGCGGCACAGCCTCTTCAACACCCTTTCCAGGGAAGATCGCTGTAAATTCCTCCCCTCCGTACCTAAACGCCTTTGCCCCACCGGACATCTCTCGCAGCCCAGATGCAATCATCCTGAGCACCTGATCACCTGTCTTGTGGCCGTATGTGTCATTGATTTTTTTGAAATGATCAACATCAATCATGGCGATTGCATATTTTTTACCCAGATTTATCAGTGTCTGATTCAGGCTTCTTCGTGAAGGCAGATCCGTAAGTTCATCAACATATGCCATCGAGAAAGATGCCTCAATGGTGGCAATAATCAGAACAAGGCCTGCTGTTGAAAAATAGATAGTCGAGGAGGGCACTGCACCACCTGCTGCAATAGCGAGAAAGGTTGCAATAACAGCACCGGAAAAAGCGGCCAGTATTACATCCCTGTTGCGCAGAAAGCGCATTAATAGAAAGATAAATGCAAAGGAATAAGCAAATATTGAAAGGTCTGAAATCTCCTCAAATCCCAGGAAAGAATTATCATGGAAGGCTGAGTCTAGTTTCTCTAAAAAGATGGAGAGCTTTTTTGCAGCAAGAGGTGATAAATGACCTGTTTCAAACAGGAGACGAGAATACGCAGGATGGAAGACCAGGGCAACAGCCAAAATCTGAAAGGCAACGAAAATGACACAAAAGAGGCTTGGAATGGAAAATAACCGCCGTTTTGTCAGCATGGTAAAAGCAACAAGATTCAGCGGAAGCAGGAACGCCACAGCTTCGCGGGTGGATGGGTCGACGACCGCTTCTGGTCCGGATCTGCTGAGAACAAGATATGAAAAGGCCAGCGCAACGGAAGCGAGTATCAGCCCCGTATTGTTATAACGCCATCCCATCACGAAGACTATGCATAATACAACGTAGGGGAGCACAGGCAGGATAACAAAAAGCGCCTTCAGCTCCTTTACCCCGCTTACCTTTTGCGTGAGCAGAGTCCATTTCCAGATGATTAATGCTGAAAGGATGATAAGGACTGCTGGAACGATAAGCGGATAGATTGTTCGTTTGATTGAAAAAGGCATGGATGCCGACTCTAAAATCTCAACCAAGACAAGAGTTAACGAAATCCCAATTGATTAACTTGTCAACAAAGGCCCCCAGATAATCCGGTCTCCTGTTTTGATAATCCAGGTAGTAGGCATGCTCCCAAACGTCTACGGTTAAAATCGGTTTTAGACCTCGCGCAATGGGGGTATCTGCGTTGGAAGTCTTGATAATCTTCAACTTATCATTTTCCAGAATCAACCACGCCCAGCCACTCCCGAATAGAGTCACACCTGCTGCCTTGAACTCCTCTGTGAATGCTTCATAACCGCCAAAATCCGCATTGATTTTCTCTGCAACAGGGCCGGTCGGGGGCCCGCCTCCGTTTGGTTTCATGCACTGCCAGTAAAAAGAATGATTCCACACTTGGGCCGCATTATTGAAAATTGCAATCCTGGCATCATCTCCAGCGCTTTTCTTGATTATGCTCTCTAAATCCTCATTTTCCAGGTCTGTCCCTTTTACCAGTTTGTTGGTATTTGCAACGTACGCGCTATGATGCTTCCCATGGTGGAATTCTAAGGTGTTAGCGCTAATATAAGGCTCCAGCCCATCCTGTTCGTAAGGCAAACTCATCAGTGTAATAGCCATAATAGTCCCTCCTTGTTTATTGGCTCGCTCCCCGCGCACGAACTGCTGACGTTTTGCACGAAAATAGAGCAAAAGCGGGGTGAGGTCAATTACTTCCCGTGGCCCGACCCCCTTTACCTCTTCCCCGAAACTGGAAAACTAAAGGGCGTCCCCAAGTTTCATGTCTGTCAGACAAAAGGTTCAGGGCAAGGGAAAGTTGTGGTGGGTGTTTGCGTCCCACACGTAGACAAATCGTTGAGCGAGGTAATGCTATAGGTTACTTCTTCAATTTCTTGGCGATATAGACACGAAGGGGGTATTTACAATAATGCCCACCAGCAAACATTGAGTATGGGCACTCGTAAGGATCTTCTTCTAGGCACTCTACGAATGTTTCAAGTCCAACATCTCTTGCTTTGCAGAGACTTCCAATCCTCTGCTTGTGGGATTTACAACCTTCTGGGCAGTCGTTTATGAGTTCTTCTTTGTCCATCTGCAAAACGCCCTTCACGAAACAATGGAAAAACGTTACAAGTACAAAATCGAACGCTTGGACAATGTCAAGATGCCAACATAAAAAAGCCCCGAGACCAACTAAACCCGATCCGGTCGAGTGGGCTATAGTAGGTATGGATGTTGGGGGGCCTTAGAGTTCAGGGCTTCTAAGCTAAGGCCAGAAGCATTGCAATTTTTTGTGTCAGTTCTTTGACAATTTGAACAGGAGAGATGTTAGAGCAGGATAAGCAAGTAGATCGTTAATCATTACAGGGCGTAATTTTATTCATGAGTAAATCACAGTGAAACAGGGTCACATCTTAAATATTAAGTGTTTGTCACTCGATCTTGTTTACCTTATCTTGAATATTTAACATCTAAGATTTATCCCGTTAAATGTTCTTGCTTTTATTTAACTGGGATGTGACCCCATCTCCCCACTTTTGAAGCGCTTCGATTATTGAAGATTCATAGCAGTACTCATTAGGCTACAGTTAAATGTGCCATATACCATATATAGATATTAGATATAAGCGAACAGAGGCCATATGCAACGCTACATTTTAAGGGAATCATAGTTATCCATCCGCGTTATCGATTTTACCCGACTCCCGCATGGATACGAGAAGCATCCGCCCGCCCATACTTATACGCATAACCTTTGTTTCAAACACTTGGTGGCCTGATACTTCGCTCATCATGTTAACGGTTGTTTTGCGGAAAGCCCCTGTCGTTGCCTTTTTTATATTATCCTTAAGCTCCACCTTAGAGTCTTCATCCACTATATCTACGATGTTTCCCTTAAGTAGTTTGACTCTGCTCAGTCCAGTACTGTCCAGTGCTCTTTGCGTGAAGCCCAATATCTGACCATTTTCATCTACAAGAAATCCGATCTCCTCTCCCTGAAACTGGCTGATCAACCGATCTTTCCAGTCTCGCATCTGAGCATAGGCAAACCCCAAGCTCTTGTTGGCTTTTTCGAGTTGATCGTGTGTTCTCTTCAGGTCCTCCTCTGCCTGCTTGCGTTCGGTGATTTCCTGTTTCAGAAGCATATTGGCCTTGGAAAGCTCGACGGTTCGCTCCTGAACCCGCTTTTCCACTTCCTCGTACGCTTTTCGTAGCGCCTCTTCCGCCCTGTGCTTACGTCGTCGTTCACTCAGGATCGTATCGATTTCCAAGGTCAGAAGCTGCAAGCGTTCTATCCGATCTTCAGGGAAGGCATTTGCGGTGTCAGCATATACCATGACTCCACCTTCCACTTGGCCATCAACCCTGAGAGGCAAAGCCAGATTCGATCGGTAGCCCAACTCAAGCGCATAGTCCCGCCACCTGCGGAACCCTTCGTCTCTTTCGAGGTCAGCATAGCTGAAAGGAGCGTCCTTTATAATCGCTTGGCTCATGGCGCACTGCGCGTCCGGCGATGTAGGTTCTCTAATCTGGAGAACTAGGTTATCGAGATAGCGATCCACACGACCGGCAGACAGAATTGGTTTGATTTCCCCACTTGAATACTGGCCATACCACGACATGCAGAATCCATATTGTTTCACTATTTCCGACAGAAAGATCTGAAAAAGCATCTCTTCTGTCTGTTCTGGTTCGACACCGCGCAGTACCGATAGAACGGACTGATATGCGATGTAATCCTTCAAAGCATCCTCCACACACTTGTGATCCTGAACTTCTTTCTCCAACTTCTTGACCTTCTGTTTCAATTGGTCATAGGTTGGTTTTTTAGCCATTAGAACATCCTCCAATTGCCCCTAAGACAAAAAATGCATCGGGTAGCGTAGATTGCAAGTGTGCTAAAATTGGTAAGAGATTTTCGGCTTTTCCATTTTAATACCTGTATTTTGCAACAATCATGGTTGATGTTAATTGTACACCTTTAATAACCCTTATATTTTCTGAAAGAAGAGGGTCAAGCTCTTCAAAATTCTTAACAGCAACCTTGATGATAATGTCCCACTCTCCATAGAGCTCATTAACATCTTTTACTTCAGGAAGCTCGCTCAAAAGCTTCACAATATTCCGCTCATCTCCAGGATTTACTTTTAAAAGCACATATGCTTCTGCCATTATATCATCCTCCATTAATTTATCTCTTTGATCTTATTTACAACAGCATCTCCCATGTCTGAACAGGTGTTTTTCCCACCAGACGTTCCTTGCAATCTAACATTATAGATTAAGCAGACTCTTCTTTTTGCACTGAAGCCTGCAAGTTGCTAACTTGTGTCAATTACTTCCCGTGGCCCAACCCTCTTTTATCCCGTTTGTCACTCGATCTTGTTTACCTTATCTTGAATATTTAACATCTAAGATTTATCCCGTTAAATGTTCTTGCTTTTATTTAACTGGGATGTGACCCCATCTCCTGACAATGTCATCCGACAATACGTAATGCCAAATACGGAACAATATTAAACAGGAATATACATATCTTGAAGAATCCCATGGCCGCGTATTGAATTGCACTGAACGTTTCTACTGGAATCTTGAACCACTTGCTATGCATGCGATAAACCCAATCATGAGCAAATGCAAACAATAAAAACCACCACAGCAATAATCCCATATTAATTACAGCGCACCATCCTAATACTCCACGCAATATATCAACTGTCATTTTTCATCTACCTCCTATCATCTAACATTATAGATTAAGCAGACTCTTCTTTTTGCACCGAAGCCTGCAAGTTGCTAACTTATGTCAATTACTTCCCGTGGCCCGACCCCCCTTACCTCTTCCCCGAAACTGGAAAACTAAAGGGCGTCCCCAAGTCCATCCCCTAGATGATTAGTATTTGCCCCACGTTCCTTCGCATCGTTACAAATCCTCCTTAAATGGTGGAAGAAAGATTGTTGATACCTTCCCATATCTTGAAATTGACCGAATTTCAAGATTGCTTGCCATTATCAAAAGCTAAGGCTTTTTCATAGTATTCAGGCCGATTTTAGCCGAAAATTACTTGAATCAGCCGTTCAGATTCCGGCCAAGGGTTGCTATTAGTGAGTTTGCGTATTGTTTATTAAGTACCTTGTGAGGAGATC
>JAUWXJ010000227.1 GCA_030616425.1 Desulfobacterales bacterium
GCCTCGAGGGTTTCTCTGGAATTAAACTCATCGATTAAGGATACAATTTCTTGGCCAAAAGGGAGTTTTTGGGCTAGATCTCTAACTGCCTTATCCTCATTCACACTGACGTATCCCCTGTTTACATAGTTGTGATCGCCTGTTCTGGCTTCATGAAAATCGTGAAAAAGGCTCATCAGGAAAACCTTTTGCATGTCTGCTTTCGGCTCATTTTTTGCGAGCAGGTAAGATATAACAGCAACCCTGAAGGAATGTTCAGCTACTGATTCATTGCCAGAGCCCAAAAATTGGTAGCCAGACCTCGGGGTCTTCTTTAATATGCCTACTTCGAAAAGAAAATTTACGATGTCTCTCATGGGAATTGCTCTCCAGATGTCAGTTGTCAGTAGTGACTGAATGTCACTAACTCAATAGTATAGGAATTTTCTTTTTTTAGAGTAGAGTAGAGGAGTAGGTGACAATGTTTAGGCTTCAGCATACCTCCGTTTCAGGGTTTCCCCGTTGTGGCTCAATAGCCGCATGCCATACACTGCGCCCTGCTCCCCCCTCATCAAACCGGACGTGCGGTTTTCCCGCATCCGGCTTTCCCGGAAACTCTCGCCTTGAGCATTCGCAGGGAGTTGCGCGGTTCAAACGATCACAAGGTCACCATCCCCAGTATCTTAAGATGCTTGTGCATCGTTCTCCCTCTCGGAGGTCGAAAGGGTCGCTGGCTCCTTCGTTTAAGATGCGCTATCAAACGAAGCTCAAGGAAACTGTTGATCTTGCGAAATGCCT
Organism: Desulfobacterales bacterium; assembly: GCA_030616425.1. Classification (GTDB taxonomy): domain Bacteria; phylum Desulfobacterota; class Desulfobacteria; order Desulfobacterales. The sequence continues at coordinate 778 of JAUWXJ010000227.1, forward strand.
TGCGTGGATAACCATAGTCAAAGTAGTTGCCCCAGCCTATCAGCTGTCGGTTAACTTCCCCAATCATGCGCGGAATCGGCGTACAACTCCTTCGTCTTGCAGTCAGATCGCGCAGCTTATCGCGCTCATTGGCAATGGACTTGTCCGACGGAAACATGTTGAGGTATCGCTTGTTCCAATTCTTATACAGACTTTGGTCGAAACGAAATGTGAACCCCAAAAAGTCAAGGGTTTCACCTCCTTCTTTCAGGTTTACCACTCTGGTCTTTTCGCGATTGAGCTCCAACCCCATCCAGGATTCCAGCTTATCCCCGATCCAGCCCTTGAGCCTTTCACTCTGGTAGCGCGCAAGGACAACAAAGTCATCTGCGTATCGCACGAGGCGGGCATTGGCCCAAACTGCCGGGCCATCCGGTTTATGGAATACCTTGTCAAACCAGTGCAGGTAGAGATTAGAGAGCAGGGGCGAGATTACCCCACCCTGAGGACAGCCCTTGCATGGATAAGTCTTCGTTCTTTGCTTGGACTTGCCCTGACCTCTGCCCCCTTCCCTCCTGCCTTCACTTTCAGGTGGCTCCACCACCGGGGCCTTCAACCACATACGGATCAGTTTCAGGACCGATCGGTCAGCGATCCGCATCTGAAGGCATGCCATCAGCTTATCATGGGGGATCGAATCGAAGTATCCTTTCAGATCAGCGTCATACACATCCACAAACCCCTGTATCAAGTTGTCCCTGATACGGTCAAGCGCCTGATGGGCAGAGCGTCTCGGGCGAAATCCGAACGAACAATCCTCAAAGTCCGCCTCAAAGATGGGCTCCAAAATCAGGAGTGTGGCCATTTGCACCACTCGATCACGCACCGTTGGAATGCCCAGCGGGCGCATCTTCCCATTGGGCTTTGGTATGTAGACCCTTCGCACGGGATGGGGACGGTAGGTTCTGGTACGAAGCAATTCCTGGATTTCAGCCAGGAACATCTCCGGACCGCCTTCGCTTTCAAGGATATCTTTAATGGATACCCCGTCCACTCCAGCAGAACCTTTGTTAGCACGTACCAATTTCCATGCCGTCAACAGCACATCTTCCCAAAATATCCGGTCATACAACGCGTAGAACCGGAATTTCGGTTCCTGCTTGGCCTTCAGGCCCAGTTTCTGTCTCAGTCGAGAGAGTTTCTCTGGCAGCTTAACACCCTTTCCCAATCGGGACGTTGGGCTTTCAGCCGACAGATCCTCCGTAGTGGAACTTTCGTTCAAGCGGTTCTCCTTCTGTATCGCCAGAAACATGTTTCCGGTCAGGTCCCTTGGCTCCACGGGCATTACCCCGCTTCCCAGCTACTATGGACCTGTCCGACTCCCGACCAGGGACACCAGAGGGTTATTTCTTCCCCATGGGTGTTGTGGCTGGGGCCACGCCCCGTCGGGCCTCCCAGGTTCCTCGACCAATCTGTCAGCACGCGCCGTCCCCTATCACCCCGGAGAGCCCAACAGCTGCACACGCCCGTTACTTCACTGCCGGCACTGGGCTTCACCTATCCTGGACGGATGGCCACTCTCTCTAAGTTTAACGAGGCCGAAACGGATTCGCTTGCGCTACGGCTCGCGCCTTCGCCTCACGAGGCTTCGCCAGATCGGGTTACCCCGTCCCACGCTCGATCGGCTACTTGCCAAACGGACAACTTTCAAGGTGAACACTTTTCAGTTCACAAGATTGGCAAGGCTTTGCCTGGCGCACCAGGATTAACACGAGTGACAGGGTTTCTTATATTTTCTCCTGAACATCCCTGACCCAGACCCCTGGCCCAGACCTGGCATGTCAAGATGCGGTGATGGAAAGTGAGGCATTCATAAGCAGTGAAAACAGTTGTATATCCACATGCCGTCGCACCAGGGCAGGCTGACTTGCAAGGGCTGAGTTATATGGTTACCGCTTCCGAAGTATTCCAGCCATAACATAGTGTTCCATGTAACTCGCGCTCTCCGAGGCGTAGCCTCTACGAGCCGGAGGCCAGGGCGAGCCTGTATATCGTGTCCAAAAAATGGGATTTCCTATGCTATTGAATTAGAGTTTCAAATAATAACGGTATTCAATCCCTGGCCTAATCAACGACATGAAGACCTGGGGGCAGCCCTTGACATG
>JAUWXJ010000189.1 GCA_030616425.1 Desulfobacterales bacterium
AAAAGCGCGCAGTGGCTGACATTCGTTACATCTTTAGCAAGTCTGGAGGGGGACTGGGTGAGGCCGGCTGCGTGGCCTGGATGTTTGAAAAAAAGGGGCTGTTTGTGTTTGAAAAGAAAGAGACGGATGAAGAGGCGCTCATGGAAGTGGTGCTGGATGCTGGGGCAGAGGATATCCGGGATGAAGAAAGCACCATAGAGGTCATCACGGCCCCGGAGGATTTTGAACAGGTGAAAAAGGCCCTGGATGAAAGTAATATGCGTTACTTGCTTGCCGAGATCACCATGATACCCAAGAGTACCGTGAAACTAGAAGACGAACAGGCCGAGCAAATGCTTCGGTTCATGGACAGCTTAGAAGACTCAGATGATGTCCAGAAGGTTTACTCGAATTTTGACATCTCTGACAAGACACTTGAGGAAATAGGTCAGACTTAGGTTTACCAAAGATTATTTCTAAGTTTTTTTGAAAAAAGTGCTTGCAAAGCGATTTTTTTGTATATATAAAAATATCGAGTTATACACACAAGAAGTTATACACACAAGCCTGAAAGCGAGGCTGCTTTGCTAGTACTGGATGAATTACGATACTCTGAGAACCATATCTGGGTCCGATATGAAGAGAATCACACGGTCACTCTTGGCATGACCGATTTTGCTCAGCTACAATTTGGAAAACTGAATTATGTGGAACTCCCTTACGAGGGTGATGAGATTGCCACCTGTGACTCGTTTGCAAGTGTGGAGTATAGCTCACTCTTTAACGATCTTTACGCACCTGTGTGCGGCCGGGTTGTTTCGATCAACCGGGAAATTATTGCCCGGCCCGTATTGATCAATTACTCACCCTACAACCGAGGCTGGATCATCCGGGTCAAGATCTTTTCCTTGAATGATCTAGATCTGCTCATGTCCTCAGATGACTATGAAGAATACATATTGAACAATCACCTGCCAACGTAACCCCTCAGATCGCCCTATCTCCCTGTAATCTCTATCATACGTTCCACCGCCTGAGAAGCCTGTATGCGCACACTTTCGCTCACCTTTACCTCATATGTCATGGTCGTTATGGCTCTGAGCACATCATCAAGTGTGGTCCGTTTCATGTCTTCACATACCATCGATTCAGAGGCAATATAGAACGACTTGTCCGGGTTTGCCTTCTGGAGAGGATAGAGATGCCCCTTCTCGGTGCCCACTATAAAAGAATCATTTTCAGAGCGTTTGGCAAAATCGAGCATTCCAGACGTACTCAGCACCGCATCGCCTAAAACTAGCACCTCAGGGGGGCATTCTGGGTGGGCCATGAAAAGGGCCTCTGGATGAGCAGCCTTTGCTCTCAGTACCTCTTCAACCCTTAATCGATTGTGGATTGGGCAGTAGCCATCCCAGCAATGAATCTTCTTGGTGGTCTTGGAGGCCACATATTGACAAAGATTCCGATCTGGAACCATCAAGACCTCATCTTCTGCTAAACTATTCACTACAGCTACCGCATTGGCAGAAGTGCAGCAAATAGTGGACTGCGCTTTGACCGAGGCAGTAGAATTGACATAAGTGACTACTGGCATATCGCCTAATTCGGCCAGCCTGGCCTTGAGCGCTTCAGATGTAATCATGTCAGCCATGGCACATCCCGTGTCCAGGCGAGGTATGAGTACTGTTTTGTCTGGTGATATGATGGAAGCGGTCTCGGCCATGAAGTGCACCCCACAAAAGAGAATCACATCCGCATCGGTCTTGGCCGCCTTGATACTCAGATCAAGGGAATCCCCAGTCAGGTCAGCAATGTCTTGAATTTCTGGCGGTTGATAGTTGTGGGCAAGCAAAATAGCGTTCCGCTCCTCTAGTAGCGCCCTGATATCCCGAGCTATGCTATTAGTCACGGTTGATGCCTGTCTTGTTCGCTCTGAAGCTGCACCACTTCTGCGCCATGCGGGATGTTGAATACAAACAAGGACGAATTTAGTCCCTGGTTAAACCTGTGGTTTTCAAACCGTATGGTGGTTCTATCCCCAAAGGCATTGTAGGTAACTGTCCTCACGATATTGAAAGTCTCTTTAGTGATAAATAAGTAGAGTTCAGCCAAGTCGGACCGCTCTGTCTTGGGAACAAGCCTTAACACATAATACCCTTTTTCCTGAAGTTGTCGAGGCGCCAGTTCTACTATGAATTCTCTGGAAAGTTCCCCGGGGTTGCTGAAGAGGTCTGCACCATTTTCGCTGCCAAAATACTCGGCAGCCCGACCCAGCATAACCTGATTCTCCTCGGGTCTGTAAATCCAGACCGTATCTCCATCCGTTATAATGAGATATTCTTCCGGAGTTTTATAGTGCCAACGCATCATGCCGGGACGCGCAAAATAGAGGTGGCCCTTGGCTGTGTCGACCATGTCCATCGCCTTCAAAAGCGACTCCTGAACGAAGTCGGCCTCAAAATCGCCTGCTCCGTATCGTTCCTGGACCCGGCCCAGGATATCGGAAATCAATAGCGGGTCTGAGGCAACAGAACCGCTGTGGAAAGAAACGACTAACAATGTGAGGCATACAACCGCACATACCTGGAAGCAGGGCCACAAGCGCCATGTCCGCTTTACTTTTTTTCTCCTCATCATGTCAGTAACCTTGCGTTTGGCCTTATGACTCACGTAAAATAAGAGAAGACTCAATTTATTGGAAAGCCTACAGAAACTGTAAAAGAGGAAGAAGGGTCACTCGGTATATCCCTTGGCCAGCACCTCTCGAGGCTTGCTTCCGTCAGATGGCCCTACCACGCCATTGCGTTCCATAATCTCGATCATTCGGGCCGCTCGATTATACCCTACCCTCAAACGACGCTGAATCATTGAAATGGAAGCCTGTCCTGTCTCAGTAACCAAAGCAACAGCTTCATCGTATTTTTCGTCGTATTCATCTTCCGTTTTCTTATCCTCTTCATCAGGTCTGCCCTTCAGGACCTCTTCCTCATAAACCGGTTTTTGTTGGTCTTTCAAAAATTCTACGATTTGACGAATCTCCAACTCTGAAAGATACGCCCCGTGGATGCGCTGCAATTTGCTAGTACCCGGAGGGAGGAAGAGCATGTCACCATTTCCGAGGAGGGTCTCAGCGCCATTGGCATCCAAGATTGTTCTGGAATCTGTTCGCGAAGAAACCTGAAATGAGATTCTGGTAGGAAAGTTGGCCTTGATGATGCCGGTCAAGACATCGACTGAAGGCCGCTGGGTGGCGATCAACAGGTGAATGCCGGCCGCACGAGCCATCTGAGCCAGGCGCGTCAAAGACAACTCCACGTCCCTCGATGCTACCAGCATCAGGTCGGCCAGCTCGTCAATGACAATTACGATAAAGGGGAGCCTTTCAGACGTACCTTCGGTTTCAGGCGCAGGTCTATCTCCTGACCCTCTGGTCTGCTTAAGGATCTCCATCTCTTTGGCTAACTTTTTGCGGTACCGATATATGTTACGCACCCCTTTTTCGGCCATAAGCGCGTAACGACGCTCCATCTCACGAACTGCCCACCGCAGGGCATGGGTTGCCTTCCTGGCATCCATGACCACGGGTGAGATCATGTGCGGGATACCTTCGTAGGCAGCCAGCTCGATCCGCTTTGGATCGACCAACAAGAGTTTTACCTCCCACGGGGTTGCCTTGTAGAGGATGCTGCAAATCATCGCGTTCAAGGCGACACTCTTACCAGATCCCGTAGCGCCTGCTATCAACAGATGAGGCATCTTTGCCAAATCGGTTATAACCGGATCTCCTAAGATGTCTTTCCCCAGGGCCAGGCTTAGCTTGGATTTAGAACTTCCAAAGGCATCTGAGGCAATGATATCCTTCAATCTCACAGGTTCCCTGTCTGTATTTGCTACCTCTATCCCGATGACAGGCTTGCCAGGAATAGGGGCCACAATACGGACGCTGACAGCCTGAAGGGCCATGGCCAGATCATCCACCAAGCCCGCAACTTTGTTGATCTTAACACCCGGTGCGGGCTCGTATTCGTACATCGTAACCACGGGCCCCGGCGATACAGCCACCACTTTACCTGATACATCAAAATCGCTCAGCTTCTTTTCCAGAAGCTTTGACTGCATCTGGAGGCTTTCCGGGTCCACTGTTTTGATATCAACT
>JAUWXJ010000188.1 GCA_030616425.1 Desulfobacterales bacterium
GTAGCATTACCCCGAGGTTTTTGTTCCGAGGCGAGATTTCAGCGGAGAGGGAATTCGGGCGCTTTTTTTTCAGCAGAACGATAGGATGCTGGGGTGAGGTCAGAAGCACCTCTTCATCTGGTTCGATGTGGGCGTATCTACGAATTGAGTCAAGGCTGTACGACATCAGCGCCAACGGTTTTTCTTCCTTGTGTTTTCTCTGCCGCAGACGGATGACCGCATCCTTGTCTTCGGCATCCACGGCCAGGTGGAACCCTCCTAAGCCTTTTACTGCGACAATGAATCCTTTCTTGAGAAGCTCTGCCGTTCTCTTGATAGGATCCCTGGCAAGAACCCGGGTGCGACGATTATCGTAAAGGGCAACGCTTGGGCCGCAGACTTCGCAAGCGTTTGGCTGCGCATGAAATCTCCTGTCTGTGGGATCATCATATTCTTTCTGACATTTCGGACACATTATGAAATGTTTCATGGATGTATTGGGCCGATCGTAAGGGATATCGTCTATGATGGTGTACCGGGGGCCGCAGTTGGTGCAGTTTATGAAAGGATATTTATAACGGCGGTTTTTGGGATCAAGCAACTCCCCAAGACAATCATTGCAGATAGCCACATCCGGTGAAATCAGGGCCCGTCGAGAAGATTGGCGCTTGCTTGCCTGTATGGTGAATTTCTCATAGCCTCTGACCGGTTTACGGGAGCTTGAAATCTTAGTAATGCGGGCAAGGGGGGGGCTCTTTTCGGAAAGATCCCGAACAAAGGCCTGGATCTTTTTCTCGCTACCCTCAATATGTATGATTACCCCGGACGAGGTATTGGAAATCTCTCCCTTGAGCCCGTACCGGTGTGCCAGTTGATAAATAAAAGGGCGAAACCCAACGCCCTGTACGATGCCATTTATCGATAGCCTTCGTCCAGCTACGGGTTCTTCTGGGCCGCCGCGGCATTTCATCATCTTTTAATATGATCTGAGATCCATTGGAACCAGGTATCAAGCCCCTCTTTTGTCTGACAGGAGATTTCAAAGATCTTAATGTGGGGGTTGATTTTCAGGACCGTCTCGCGAATCTTGTTCATATTACAATCTACGTAGGGGAGGAGATCGATTTTGTTGATCAGCAGGACGGATGCCTCGTGAAACATGAGGGGGTATTTCTCTGACTTGTCGTCTCCTTCGGTGACACTCAATATCATTACCTTATAATCTTCACCTAAGTCGAATTCTGCTGGGCAGACCAGGTTTCCTACATTTTCGATAAAGAGGAGATCCATTTTTTCTATGTCTATAGCAGGAAGGGCTTCCTTTATCATGTTTGCGTCGAGGTGACACGCACCGCCTGTATTGATCTGTACGGCTGCTGCTCCTGCTCCGATGATCCGTTCAGCGTCTACAGAGGCTTGGATGTCTCCTTCAATGACTCCAATGGAGAGCTTTTCTTTCAGGTGTCCTATGGTATTTTCCAGCAAGGTAGTCTTTCCTGCTCCTGGTGAACTCATAAGGTTCAGGACCAACAGGTTGTTTTTCTTGAACAACGCTCTATGTTCGTTTGCGATACGATCGTTCACCTCAAGAATGTTACGTACGACCGGTACTCTCAAAGTCCAACCTCCTTCAATTTATTCTCCTGCCATCAATTGCCTGAAGAGTTTGAGAGATTCTTCCGCTTCTTCTGGATCAACCTTGTGAATAGCAAACCCTGCGTGAACAATTACGTAATCTCCCAGAACCACATCATCAGAGAGGAGCATAAGAGATACAGCGCGTGTCACGCCACCAACCTCGATTGTGGCCATATCACCATCAATTATTGTTACCTTTGAAGGTATGGCTAGACACATTATTCTTCCTCCGCTACCGAATACCTTATATTTGATCTGGCTAGTTCATTCAATAACAACTTGCTCGGTCGGGGGCTTTTTTCTCATCATCCTGTCTGCAAGATATAGAACGTCTGGGGGATCAAGGTGGTCAAGGCCCAACCTGCGAGCATAGGCGGCGCAGGGAGTCCAACACAGAGGCCATGTCTTTGGCAAGAGGGGATTCAAAACTCATCAATTTCTCTGTTCGTGGATGCAAGAATGTAAGCTGCCAGGCGTGCAGCATCTGCCGCTTCACCGACTTGAGGATATTCCGCAGATCCTGCGAGGTAAGCTCCTTCCATCTTCTCTTCCCTCCGTATTTGCCGTCTCCAACTACTGGATGACCTATGGCCGCGCAGTGCACACGAACCTGGTGAGTCCGCCCGGTCTTCAAATCGATTTCAAGTAGGGTCACACCGGAAAATGCCTCTTTGACCTTCCAGCGGGTGTCGGTGGGCTGACTCCGACGGCTCTGTGTGGACATCTTTTTTCGATCTGTTGGATGACGCCCTATGGGGAGGTTGATCACCCCTTCTGGTGCGTTCATCTCCCCATAGACCAGAGCAAGATACGCTTTATGGATCTTTCGCATCTTGAATTGGCGGCTCAGGCTTTCGTGGGTCAGGTCATTCTTTGCTATGACCATCGTACCGGAGGTCTCCTTGTCAAGGCGATGGACGATGCCTGGCCGAATTCGACTGCCAACCGCTTCAAGACCGGGACAGTGAAAGAGCAACGCGTTTGCAAGGGTCTTACTCTTGTGTCCGGCCCCAGGATGGACCACAAGGCCAGGGGGTTTGTTCAAAACGATTATGTCTCGGTCCTCGTGCAGAATGGAAAGGGGAATCGCCTCAGGCTTACATTTGACGGGCTCAGAGGAAGGGATTTCAGATCGGACGACATCCCCTGGTCTGGTTAGATATCCAGGTTTCTTGGTGAGACCATTGACCGTGATGTGACCGGCGCGGATCAACCGGCTCGCTCGGGAGCGGGAGAGGGCGGGTAAGCGTGCGGCTATGACCGTATCGAGTCGGTGGCCAGCATCTGATTCGGTTGCAGTAAAACTAAGAACGGTCACGCCCCCTGTTTATTCTAACATTGAAAACCTGGTCCTCGGGGCCAGGTCAGAGATAGACGGCTCTGCCATTTAAATGCAAGTGCCTAAAGTGATCTAAAGTGCCTAAAGTTAAAGAAGTAAAAACCGATTGTTACAAAAAAGTTTCTTCAAGGCCTCAACTTTAGCTCACTTTAGGCACTTTAGATCACTTCTTCGCTACAATCTACTGAACCATTCGCGACCCTATTTTGATGGCAATTAACAAACAGGTAATGCACGCGATTATTCCAGGTTAAATATAGACTTTATATCCGACATGATGGCACTCTCTTTGGTTTTCTTGGCAATGGAGAGCTCTTTGAGCAGGAGACTCTTCGCAGCGTCAAGCATCTTGCGTTCACCAAATGAGAGGTTTTTATTCAGTTTCAGCAGGTACAGGTCCCTGAGAACCTCTGCGACCTCGTAGACCGATCCGGTCTTAATCTTTTCCATGTAGTCACGGTAACGCCGGTTCCAAGTCTGATTGTCCGCAGGAATATCTCGCTTCTTCATAATTTCATAGACCTTTGTTACTTCTTCCTTGTCGATGATATCCCGCAGGCCGACAGACTCCACATTGTTTACAGGTATCATGATGATCATGTCGTTTTCGAGGATCTTCATGATATAAAAGTCTTGCTTCTTCCCAGAGATTTCTCGCGACTCGATCGTCTCGATGCGGCCCACACCGTGCGCCGGGTAAACCGCCAAGTCTCCAACCTTAAACATATGAAAAACTCCGTTCTTCCCAGTTAGAGTAGTTCCTAAAGCTCGATGAATAATGTATATTATCATATTTTTGCATAACATTCAACTTAAAACCCGGTTTTCTTCTTTGGTCCTTTAAATGATAAATGATCTGATCGGTCAAACCGGCTATTTGGGTCTATCAGACCCAACCGACATGACCGGCTGGCCAGAGCAGCAATCTATACCACTGGCCTAGGCGGCTCATACATGATATACGAACTTGCTGGCAAGAGAGGCACGGCCTAATTTGTGATCCGGCCGGGTTTTCATAAGATGTACAGCTCGCAGATTTTGCGGAAATGATGGCCATGGATCGCCAATGTAACTGCCAGTGACAACAACTCGGGGCCGCGAAAAAGCGTCCACAGTGTCGCTGCACACGAAAGAATAGGGAAGGCCATGTGTGAATTCTGCACAAAACATGGAGACGGAAAGATCTGGTATAAGAATGCGGCAAACTACGCCCAGGATCTGGTTGCCGATCTAAGGCGCAGGAAATATATCGAAGATTTCCTTGA
>JAUWXJ010000014.1 GCA_030616425.1 Desulfobacterales bacterium
TAGCCCAGGCAAGCTTTTTTTCACTGGTTCCAACAGACAGGGTATTGAGAATCGTTTTAAATACTGATTCGCAAATGGCAAGCGATTCCTGAATAGCTTCTATTTCTCGGGGCTCCTTTTTCATGCGGAGTCCTTCGACCAAGTCTTCGAAGGGGACCAAAGATGCTGTTAGGGCCTCCTTTTTTAGATGCTCTTGAAATTTTTGAAATTGCAGGTATGACAGCCGGGCACTTTCAAAGCCGAGGCGCTCAGTTCGAAGCATTCTCAAAATGTCTGGTAGTGCTGAAGCCAGCCCCTCATTGTAGCGATAGATTTCAAATCCAGAGGCTTCAATATGGGCCTGCGTTTCGTATCGAGAGTCGGTTGCCAGAATCTGTCGGTCAGGCGTGATAAGCAAAGCTCCTGCAGACTCATTAAACTGGCTATCCTCGCCAATGAATCCGCTCAAATACCGACGGTTCTCACCCTGCAATACCAAAAAGGTGTTGATTGACCGGTCTTCGAGATGGGTCCTTAGCTTTGCCAGCCGCTTATTTATGGCCTCTTCCAAAACCTTAGACCTCGTGTATACCCGTTAGGTTGGTTGAGCCACTCAGAAAGTTGCAAGTTCCAGGTCTGGCAGCTCCAACAGCACAGCTTGACGTGCGCACCCCACGGGTAACTAACAGAACGCTACCCAAAGTGTCAACCTCGAGCCCTGAGATGCGCCCACAAAAGCGCTTGACAATAGGCCGATTTCAATAATAAATCGTGCAGTAACCAACGCAAACCCTTAAAAATTCACCTATACTATATGTCCATGATCGAGAATTATCCTCTGGAAAGAATATTTCGAACAGTTCTCAAAAACGGCGGGTCTTTTGCTGATCTGTACTACGAATCGACCCAGAGTAGTTATATAGTATGTGATGACAACAAGATTGAAAAGGTCGTCACCGGCACGGATGCTGGCGTTGGTCTTCGAGCTATTACCAATTTCAAGACTTGCTTTGCGTATGGCAACCGCTGTTCTGGGGCAGATGTCCTCGCCCTTGCAGAAGATTTGGCCGGTGCAGTGAGTGCTGATTCCGGTGCAACCATTTCAAAAGAGTATCCCTTATCGCCCCGTACGGACCTTCAAGTGAGCCTTTCTCCGGATACCATTGAGACAGCTAAGAAAGTTGCTATTGTTCGAGAAGCCAATACGGCCGCCCGTGGCCTTGGCTCCAAGGTTCGCCAGGTGAAAGTGGTCTATGGCGACAGCCGCAAAGAACTCGGCATGGCGAATTCAGAAGGGCTTTTCGTGAGAGAGGAACGAACGTATACCCTGCTTGCAGTGCAGGTCGTGGCGGCTGAGGGAGACCTAATTCAGACTGGATATGAGCCTATCGGGGGGGTGATCGGGTTTGAACTCTTTGATGAGGTGGACCCTGTGCAAATAGCTGAATCTGCAGCCCGGCGGGCAGTTGAAGCCTTGGATGCAAGGGAGGCCCCCAGCGGAGTTATGCCTGTAATTCTTTCTAGTGAGGCTGGCGGGACCATGATCCACGAAGCCGTGGGTCACGGCCTTGAGGCAGACCTCGCCTTTGAGGGGCTTTCGGTGTATAGCAACCGGATTGGCGAAACTGTGGCCCCACCGCTCATCACAGTTATTGACGATGCCACGATTTCCCAGAAGCGAGGATCTTATGGCTATGATGATGAAGGAGTCCCTGCACAAAGGACCGTACTTGTGGAAAAAGGGGTTTTGAAAGGCTATCTTTGCGATCGGCTTTATGCCATGAGATTCAATAAAGTATCCACAGGAAACGGCCGGCGACAGTCTTACAAACACCATCCCATTGTGCGTATGTCCAATACTTTCATTGCTCCGGGCAAAGACGATCCAGATGCAATCTTGCGAGATACGCCTGAAGGTGTGCTGGTGAAAAAGATGGGTGGGGGCCAGGTGAACACCGTAAACGGCGATTTTGTCTTTGAGGTAAGTGAAGGTTATTTGATCCGAAACGGACAGATTGGTGATCGTATCCGAGGCGCCACACTCACCGGAAATGGTCCACAGGTACTCAAGTCGATCGACCGTGTTGGAAATGATCTGGGATTTGGTATTGGCACCTGTGGCAAGGACGGCCAGGGGGTGCCGGTGGCCGACGCCCAGCCTACAATCCGGATACCTGAAATCATAGTCGGGGGTACTGCTCAGAAGTAGTTATTGGACGCTATTGAGGGCTTGTTTATGGGAGCATTCCTTGTTGAAACACTTGAGATGCGGCCCTTCCTTTTTGGTAGTACGCTCCCCCATAAACGGAGCGCTGCATTTGGCACACGTGACAGGTACAGGTTTGTCCCAGAGGGCGAACTTGCACTTTGGATAACGGGTGCAGCCATAAAACAGCTTGCCTCGTTTTGATCTTCTTGAAACAAGATCACCATTGCACCCTTCCTCAGGGCATTTGACTCCGGTTGGCTCGGATTTGAACGTGCCTTTTGCGTTCAGGGAGCGGGTGTTTTTGCAGGAAGGGTAGGTTGAACAGGCCAGAAACGGACCGTAGCGCCCCTGTTTTTGCACCATAGGGCTCCCGCATTTTTCACATATTTGGTCCGTAGGCTGATCCGCGGCTGGTTGTTCGATCTCAATCTGCCCTTTTTCGTTGCGGGTGTAACTACGGGTAAAGTTGCAATCCGGGTAGCCTGAGCAAGCCAGGAACGGTCCGTTCTTTCCGACCTTGATCCTGAGGGGTTGATTACATGCAGGGCAGTCAAAATCAACGGCCAAGCCAGGGCCTTTGACACTTCGCATCTCTTTTGCCGCCCGTTCCAGGTCTTTCTTAAATGAGTCATAAAAACCTTCCAGCATAGCGAGTGCATCGATTTTGCCTTCCTCGATCTTGTCTAGATTATCCTCCATTCGAGCAGTAAAATCGACATTCAAGATGTCTGGAAAACTCTCTATCAAAAGGTCATTAACGATAAAACCAAGCTCGCTTGGCCTGAAAAACTTTTTGACTAGATTTACATATCCCTTCTCCCTGATGGTGGTCAGGATTGTTGCATAAGTGCTTGGTCTTCCAATGCCGTTTTCTTCAAGCTCTTTGACAAGTGAGGCCTCGGAAAACCGTGGGGGAGGTTGAGTAAAATGCTGTTTGGGTTCTATTCGATGGCATTTTAAAATCATCCCATCAGAGAGAGGAGGCAGGGTCTCTTTCTTTGGTTGATTTTGGTTGTTATCCGAGGAAACGTACAGGGCCATAAAGCCCGGGAAACGTACTACCGAACCAGAGGCTTGAAAAATGTATGGCCCAGTCGATATGGTAACTGAAGTCTGATCAAGAAGGGCTGGTTTCATCTGGCAGGCCACAAAGCGCTGCCAAATTAATTCATAAAGGGCAAACTGATCCCTGGAAAGAGACTGTGCAATATCTTTTGGCTTACGTGACACCGATGTGGGGCGTATGGCCTCATGGGCATCCTGGACTTTTTTCTTATTCTTGTAGAAATTAGGCTTGGCTGGTAGGTAGTTCGAGCCAAATTCATCCTGAATCAAGTGCCTCGCTTCATGGATAGCCTCCTGCGCAATACGGGTCGAGTCGGTGCGCATATAGGTAATCAAGCCTACTGGTCCGCCTTCGGTGGACTCAATACCTTCATAGAGCTGCTGAGCGACCGTCATGGTCTTCCTGGCCGAGAATCCCAGCTTTCGAATCGCTTCTTGCTGAAGCTTGCTGGTAGTAAAGGGTGGAAGAGGGTTTCTCTTTTGGGTCTTATGGACGACTTTTTCTACCCTGAAGGAGGCCTCAGTAAGGTCTTTCAAGATAGCCCGAGTTGCTTTTTCGTCTGGAATCCGCAGCTTCTTGTTGTGTTTCTTGATGAGCTTGGCTAGAAATACCGGAGGTGACTCGCCTTCAAGGTGGGCAGTGATGCTCCAATACTCTTCTGGTTGAAAGGCCTGAATCTCCTTCTCGCGTTCGCATATTATGCGAACCGCTACCGATTGAACTCGGCCGGCGCTTAAGCCCCGCAGAACCTTTTTCCACAGGATAGGCGAAATCTGGTATCCCACCAGGCGATCCAGAATCCTCCTCGTCTGCTGGGACTCAAACTTGTTCTTGTCGAGTTCTTGAGGGGAAGCGATTGCGGTGAGTATGGCGTTTTTTGTCAGCTCATGAAATAGGATGCGGTGAAATCTGCGGCCCTGTTTTTTTAGGATCTTTGCCGTATGCCATGCTATGGCTTCACCTTCTCGGTCAGGGTCTGGTGCCAGATAGATATCGTTTAGATCGCCAGCCGCCTTTTTCAAGGCACGAATCACCTTTTCTTTGCCCTGGACTGTTGTGTATTTGGGTTTGAATCCTTCTTCTATGGAAATGCCAAGCTCTTTTACCGGCAGATCCTTGATATGACCTACAGTTGCGGCTATATCAAAATCAGGACCAAGGTATTTCTTTAGGGTTCTGATCTTAGTGGGCGACTCAACAACAACAAGAGATTTGCTCAAGGGACGTCCTTTCTTAAGGGTATTTTAGTCGGTTAGCGGTGAAACTCGTTTTTTTTCAGCAGAAATTTATTGCCATACTAAATAAATTCGAAACTCGAATATCGAAATCCGAAACAATTTTCAAATTTTCAAAATTCAAATGACCGAAAATTCCTATTTGGAGTTTTAATCAGCATTGTTTTGAACATTAGAAAATTCGTATTTGCGGCTCACGCCTTGAGAACAGTACGGATTTGTTTCGTATTTCGATATTCGAGCTTCGGATTTTCTCCGCCTGCGGCGGAGCCGGGTTAGGGTTCACACCGGGTAAAAAGTTTTCCTGGGCTTTGTGTTACCAGTCCCTTTAACTCCAGCTGCAACAGCAGGCTTGAAACCTGTGCTGCTGAAAGTGACAGGTTTCGAACCAGCTTGTCAATATGAATTGGATATGGACTCAGTTCGTTCAGAATCTTTTTCTCTTCCGGTGTCAGTGGTATGGCTGGTTTTTCCTTGGTATCTATAGATGGTATTGGCTGGTCCAAGTTCAGCTCCTCGAGGATGTCCTCCACATGCTCCACCAGCTTTGCACCTTGCTTGATCAGGCGGTGCGTGCCCATGCTCTTGAACGAAGTAATACTGCCTGGCACGGCGAATACCTCACGTCCCTGCTCGGCTGCAAGACGGGCTGTGATGAGGCTGCCGCTCCTATGGGTGGCTTCCACAATGACGGTACCAAGAGATAGGCCACTGATGATCCGGTTTCGTACTGGAAAGTTGTGAGCCTCCGGCGGGGTCAAAAACGGGAATTCTGAGATAACCGCACCGCTTTCGGCAATTCGGTAAAATAGGCGCTTGTTCTCAGCCGGGTATATAGTACCCATGCCGGATCCCAGTACAGCAACGGTTTTGCCCTCTGTGGCCAGTGCCCCTATGTGGGCAGCAGCATCAATGCCGCGTGCCATTCCGCTTACTACGGTAAAGCCACGTTGAGCCAGGTCGCCACTCAGACGTTCAGTAACGGTGCGACCGTAAGATGTGGGATTTCGCGACCCCACAATCGCAATGTTAAGGCTGTCACCGTGAACCTTGCCGCGCACATAAAGCACGGGCGGGGGATCGTGTATGTGGCGCAGAAGGGAAGGGTAGTCAGAATCTGAAAAGGTAATGATCTTGACTCCATTCTTTTGGGCAAGGGATAGATCCTCTTTGACCTCCTTGGGAATTTTGTACCTTTGAATGACCGGCACCAAACGATCACTAACACCTTCTACTTTCAAGAGTTCTACTTTTGGAGCCGAGAAAACCTTTTTGGGACTCTCAAAGTGTTCAATAAGGTGAAGAAAAAGGCGGTTACCCACGCCCGGAACACTTTTTAAGCCAAGCCACTGGATAAGCGATTCCATAAGTCCGTGAGACTCGTTGCGGGTTATAGTCTCCAAGATCCCAATTGCCCGCTGTGAATTTGTTGTTAATCCCCCGAACATTGCCCTATACGAACAAGCGGATGGTTGTGTCAAGGGTTTTCAGTGGCAGGGAAGTAAGGGACAGCACAGGAAGACGAACCTAATGGTTCTCAAGTTCCTTCAGTTTGGCACGCGCTTTGGCTTCTGTTTCACTGAAGGCGTAGTTTTTAATGATTATTTTAAAGTGGATGCGTGCGTTTATTGGATCGTCAAGGGCTACATAGGAATAGCCGATCTTGAGCAAGGCATCTGGAGCCTTGCTTCGCTCAGGATAATGCGTAATGACCTCCTTGAACGCAAGGATGGCATTGGGGTAATCCGCCATATCATAATAGATTTCTCCAATCCAGTACTGGGCGTTGTCAGCCAAGTCATGTTTAGGATAGCGCTGCAAGAACCTCTTAAACAAGGCCATAGCTTTGTCAAAACGTTGTTTAGTATAGGCTTCGTAGGCTTTCTCATATTCACGCCTGACGGATAGTTTTGGAGATACACTGGCTTTTTTCAGCTTCTTTACAAGGCCTCGCTTCTCAGGTGCTGGCTTGACTTCGATCTTGGTCTCTGAGGGTTCCATTACTCTCTTCGGTGCTGGAGCTTCCGAAGCAGGCACGGTGACTGGAAATTGTGGCGCGGGCTGATTGGCCAACTCATCAAGGTTTGCTTCAAGGCTGTCGACTTTGGCCTGGAGTGAGAAGACACGGTTATAGATATCTTCCACCTTTTGCTGGGTCGTTGTATTCAATCTTGTTATCCAGTCCAATTCCTGTTGAAGTGCGACGATTTGAGGGTCTTTTTCAGGCCCGGATAGTTCTTTAACTGAAGCACAAGCTAGCAGTACCATGCCCAGAAAAAGGGCCATACAGGCACGAAGTAATATATCGTATATCGTATTTCGTATTTCGTATTTCATGTCATTGATCACCGCCGCCTTGCCCTCTTTTTGCGCATGGGACTTCTCATGGCTTGCTCCCAGATAATCAGAATAGGGCTCGCTACATATACCGAGGAATAAGTCCCTACGATAACGCCAATAATAAGAGCAAAGGCAAAATCGTGAATGATGCCTCCTCCGAGTACAAAGAGGGCTACGACCACCATCAAGGTGGTCATGGATGTGAGCAGCGTACGGCTCAAAGTTTCGTTTATGCTGCGGTTTATGATTAGTTCATAAGGTTGTCGGTGGTACTTACGGGAGTTTTCCCGGATACGGTCAAAGACAATGATCGTGTCATTCAAAGAATAGCCTATGATGGTTAAAAGGGCCGCAATAATCGGAAGGGTAAATTCTTTGTTTATCAAGGAGAAGACCCCGATCGTAATAAGGACATCGTGTATCAAGGCCACAATAGCTCCCATGGCAAATCTCAGCTTCAGGTAAAAACTCAATGCCAGGGTGACTATCAGTGCAACTATAATCAGAATCGGGATGCTGACACCAAACTTAGCAAACACGAAAAGGGTTGCAGATAGGCAACACACCATGATTATACTCGCCATCCATTTAAGCTCAAACCGACCGGAAATATAAACGACAATAAAGAGAATAGCGGAAAACATAGCTAAAAGCGCTTTTTCTCGAAGGTCTTTTCCAACCTTGGGGCCCACCATTTCCACACGACGTACTTCTGCTTTGTTTTGGGAATATGCAGTCTCAAGCTTGAGTTTGATGTTAGAGGCAAGACTTTTCAGTGCCTCGGTCGACTCGGCTATCCTGATCAAGAATTCATGTTCTTTTTTTTCTCCAAACCCCTGAATAGAGGTGATACCCATATCCATAGTTCTCAGAGCGCTTCTGACATCCTGGGGCTTGATCTCCTCGGAAAACTTCACCTGAACCACGGTCCCACCAGCGAAATCGATCCCGTATCTGGGCCCTCCCTTTGCGATCAGCGAGATGATGCTGATGGCGATCAGCACTAAAGACCCTATAAATGCGATTTTCCTTTTTCCTATAAAGTCGATGTTTATGTCAGGTTTGATAAACTGCATGGCTCACTCGTTACGGGATCAGATGCTTAGGTGCCCTATGCGTCGCTGAAAAATCAGATAATCAAATATCAATCTTGTAACTATAATGGCCGTGAAGAGACTTGCAAGGATGCCGATACTGAGGGTAACAGCAAAACCCTTTATGGGACCAGTTCCAAATTGAAAGAGGACCAGGGCTGCAATGAGGGTGGTTATATTGGCGTCAAGGATAGTTAAAGTGGCCTTGGCGTAACCAGCATCCACGGCAGCTCGTGGGGTCTTGCCCAGCCGAGCCTCCTCCCGAATTCGTTCAAAGATGATAACATTTGCATCCACCGCCATGCCGATGGTCAGGATGATTCCCGCTATGCCCGGCAGCGTAAGAGTTGCTTTAAAGAAAGCGAGTCCAGCTCCAATCAAAATGATATCTAAAAACAGGGCTATATCTGCGATGATGCCGGCTCCTTTATAATAGATAGCTATGAACAAAACCACAAGGATGCCACCGACCCACATAGAAAGGAGCCCTTTTTGAATCGAGTCACGACCCAAGGAGGGGCCAACGGTGCGTTCTTCAAGAATCTTGACCGGGGCCGGCAAGGCGCCAGCCCGCAACACAATGGCCAAGTCACTGGCCTCTTCAGTAGTAAAATTGCCAGTAATGCGCGCATGGCCTCCACTAATTTTCTCCTGAATGACCGGGGCTGAGTAGATGTTACCATCCAACACAATGGCAAGGCGCTTTTTCACATTCGCTTCAGTGATCCGTTCAAAGAGCCGAGCCCCCTTTTTGTCAAAATCTAAGGAAACATAAGGTTCACTGAATTGCGAGTCGATTTGAACTCTGGCGTCAGTTAAATACTCGCCAGTGAGATAGGTCCGTTTTTGGACCAAAAACGGAGTCTTTGTGGTGCGCTTTGTTACCTCATCTTCGGTAGTTTGATAAAGAACTTCATCGCTTGGTGGGATATTTCCTTTGAGAGCCTCCTGAAGGTCATGATCATCATCTACTAGCTTGAATTCAAGCAGCGCTGTCTGTCCGATCAGGCTGATGGCCCTTTCAGGGTCTTTGATTCCTGGGAGTTGGATCAGGATTCGGTTTTCTCCCTGGCGACGTATGTCGGGTTCGCTGACGCCGAACTGGTCAATACGGTTTCGGATGGTTTCCATGGCCTGTTTGGCTGCCATCTCTTTTATATATTTCACTTCCTGTTCAGGAAGATTGAGGCGAACAGTAAGCGCCTCGTCCTCAGTGGTTCTGGATACGACCCGGAGCCACTCGAATTCCTTGTTGAGCATGTTGTCAAAAGTATCGATGCTTTTCTGGTTCAATACGCATACCGATATTTGAGTCTCTTTTACTCGATCGAGCTCTGCGTACCGAATGCGGGCCTTTCTCATGGCATCCCGGATCTCGTGAACAGTGCGTTCTATTTTGTTTTCAACTGCTTTTTCTGTTTGAACTTCCAGCACAAGGTGCATTCCCCCCTGAAGATCAAGCCCTAGATGAATCTTCTCAGTGGGAAGGATACCCAAAGCTCTCCACCAGCCAGGGAGGTTAGAATAAACCGATGGCACGACATACACAAATGCCACTACGATGAATGCAACAACAAGAAACCACTTCCACTTAAATTGCATCAATTCATTATCCAGTAAGAAAAGTGAGCTAAAGTGCCTAGAAATGGTTTCAAAACCCTTTTTCTCGTTTGTTTGCCCATTTTGGAAAGTTCTAAGTTCGCTCCGCTAAAATTGGAGCACGTAGTGAAGCCATGCGCTAACTCGGGCTAATGTCCTCAAGCAGTTCCAATTTTTACGCTTCGCCTCACTAAGAACTTTTAGCCAAAATGGTCAAAATGGGCTCGGCAAAGGGTTTTGAAACGGGCTCTAAAGTGGGCTAAAGGGCCCTTCCGGGTCTGAGCCGAAACGTGGACTCGATTATGAAATCGCTTTCGCACACCAAACATGTTACTTAGTGACGGGGTTTTGGCCTTGCACCAACCCTGCGATATTGGCGCGTCCTACTTTTACACGCACCTTTTCTGAAATCTCAAGCGTCACAACCGTATCAGTGATTCCTGTAACACGTCCATACAGGCCGCCGCTTGTAATAACACGATCGCCTTTTTTGAGTGTGCCAAGCATCTCGCGATGCTGTTTCTGTTTTTTTTGCTGGGGCCTTATCAAAAGAAAATAGAATATGGCAAACATCAGGATCAGGGGAACCAAAGCCCCAAATCCCCCGCCACCCTGTCCGGATGCGCCCCCTCCCGTGCCCATGGCATATGCAATTTCTATCAAGATAAATACCTCCTTTTGGTTTCGTTATTCGAAAATCGTTATTTTGGTCACTAGTCATTGGTCACTGGTCATTGGAATTTGCGGCCCACTAATGACTATTGACCAATTTGTCAATTACTCAAGCTTCCAGCCCATCTCAGCTGTTCCGAGCACACTGGTGATGACCAGCTTAATGCCTTTTGTGTTATCTTTAACGAGGGGCTGGTTAGTTGTGGGGATGCTGCACGGAAACCTTACGATGTAGGTTGACTTCCAAGGTGTAACATAAGGAAAAAAGTGGGGTGTCACAGCGTCTTGTCGCTTAACCTTCCTTACTTCAACCGGTACCACGCGCTCGTTTCCATCGTTTAACAGATAAAGCTTCCACATCGAATCGGCTTTATCAAAATCATCCCACTTTTTTTCAGGCACAAAACTTGCGATCAGAAACTCGTGGGCTTGGGTGGCCGCCTCAAGCTGATCCTCCATAAACTGCCCTTTTTGATCTGGTGTCAGCTTGTATGCCTTGGCGTATTCATCAACATAAGCGCGTCGAAATTCCTCTGATTTGAAAGTTGCCGAGACGATAAGCTCCACCTCAAGTCCTCGGTGTATCCGGGCCTCTCGAGACCACTCCTCACAGATATTTTTGTACGTTTCTGTATGGTAGGGATCAGCAGACTCTAGAAACCGAGCGACTCTCGTGCAGCTTCCTGTAAAGAGCAGGATTAGTGCCGAAAAAAAGATGAAAGTCTTATGGTATTTTAGATTTTGGTTGCGCATATTCCTTCCATGTTCACTTTGCTCTTTGCACTATGCGTTTTTCCCTCTGCTATTTCCTCACAGCCCTTTGAGCTTTCAGCTTTGAGCTTTCAGCTCCAAACACACGCGCAAAGATGGTATTCACATGCATTAGCTGGGCCTTCACATCAAAGAGTGTCTCAACTTCCTCGGGTTTCAAGTAGTTTAAAATATCAGAATCGTTCAGGACAAGTTCTTTAAAATCCTTTTTTTCCTTCCACGCCCGCATGGCCTGCTTTTGAACCATGTTGTACGCTGCTTCCCGGCTCACATCTCGCTTGGCCAAAGCAAGAAGTAACTGCTGAGAGAAGATAAGCCCACGCGTGAGTTTCAAGTTTTGTTGCATACGCTTGGGGTATACAACTAGGTTGCGTATAATGGTTGTCAGGCGGTCCAACATATAGTCAACCAGAATGGTGCTGTCGGGGGCAATGACCCTTTCCACAGACGAATGGCTAATGTCTCGCTCGTGCCAAAGCGGTATATTCTCCATGGCAGCAGCTGCATTGGAGCGAACCAGCCTTGCCAGGCCCGACAAGTTTTCGCAGCCGATTGGATTCCGTTTGTGGGGCATTGCAGAGGATCCTTTTTGTCCTCTTGAAAAATGTTCCTCGGCCTCTGAGACCTCTGTCCTTTGAAGATGACGAATTTCTACGGCAATCTTCTCAATCGTAGAGGCAATAATAGCCAACGTGGTAAAGTACTCCGCATACCGATCTCTTTGGATAATCTGGCTTGAGACAGCTGCAGGCCTGAGGCTTAATTTTCGACATACATGAGTTTCCACCTCTGGTGGAATATTGGCATAAGTGCCAACAGCTCCTGAGATCTTGCCAACGCTTATGGTTTCCATGGCCTGTTCTATGCGCCTGCAATTTCGGTACATTTCGTCATACCAAAGAGCCAGCTTCAGGCCAAAGGTAATAGGCTCGGCGTGTATGCCATGGGACCGACCAATCATGACAGTGTGTTTGTGAGCCATAGCTTTCTTTTTCAGCACGAGCAGGAGGCGCTCACACCCCTTCAAAATTAGCTTGGACGCCTCCCTTAGCCTCACAGCCATGGCAGTATCCAGGATGTCCGATGACGTCAGCCCTAAATGGATGTATCGTGCATCTGGGCCGACTGCCTCCCCGATGTCAGTTAAGAAAGCAATAACATCGTGTTTGGTTTCGGCCTCAATGGCATTAATCCTTTTAATAGAAAATTTTGCGTTTTTGCGGATATTTTTCGCTGCCTTCTTGGGAATCTCGCCGATCTTAGCTAAGGCTTCACACACCAAGATCTCCACCAGAAGCCAAGTCTGAAATTTATTCTCTTCCGTCCATATACGGCCCATTGGCCTGCGGGTGTATCGTTCGATCATTTTATTCCAAGCCAGCCAAACCGGTTAAACCTGTTTGGCTACTTATTGTATTGGTGGTAACCACAGAATCTCTCCATCAAACTCGATTCGGTTGACATTTTTGTAGTCGATTCTATCCAGAAGAGCAAATACGCGGTCCATGTTGTAGATAACTATCTTGCTCAAGGGATAAATATGATCAAGATCGGTCTCAAGTCTGCGTTCTCTGAGATTATAAATATGAACCAGATTTTCCGAGAATTTCAAGACCTTCCCCACGCCGGAACTATAGCCAAGCTTGTCTGGCTCGTCTGCCATGGGGGACAGCTGTATCCCCTTGTGGTCGTAATACTCTTTTAACAGGTTGAAATGGATGTCCCATATGTTTTCATTGGTCTGAACCACATGAATCCCAAATGCATTTTCTCGTGGCTTGGAAGTAGTTACTCCACCCAGATCCGTCTCCAGGATATCTCCTTGGCTGAGTCGCACTTCATCCAGTATATTCTTCATCTGAACAGTCACTTCTCCAACCTTGATCGACTCATCCGGCCTGACAATCATATCAATACTTTTTTCAACGCCATATGGCGCCTTTCGTTCCTCCATCAAGGCGGTCAACCCCTGGTCAGTTTTTTCTTTAAGCTTGTCATAGTCTATGACTTTTTCAGGAGGGATAGTCGCCTTCTTGCTTGTCGGCTGGGACAGTTTTTCAGGGCCCTCTGCTATTCTTGAAAGATACCAAGCGCCTATTCCTATCGAAAGGATGCAAAAGACTGCCAAGAGTATATATTTTCGTATATTGGACTTCACACGCGGTGAAGTTGGATTGGCCATGTAGAGCCTCCCTTGTTGAGGTTTGAAGGCACGGCAGTTAGTTACAGGATTACACAGTTGGTGTCAATATCATTTGTTTGTAATGAGACCCCATGTATTGCACGGGGAGCAAGCCTAATCGATAGAAACTGACGTTCCTTTTTGTTTCACGGCCTTTGGCCGTAAAACAAAGCCACCCGCTGTGCGGGTAGTAGTTTATTCCCTAAGCAAACCTTTTCAAGGCCGTGTTAATGTGCTGGATTGCCTCGATTGTGGCCCTTTTTCTGAGACGCTTCAACTCTCGAAAAAAAATGTTTTCATCACTCATAGTGCGCAGCTTGAGCTTGGCCAAAACCGGAAAGCTTTCAGGGTTCACCCTGTCTGGATAAAAGAGGCTCTGCCAGATCCGAAGATGTCCTTTCACAATCCTGTTCGACATGTTCATGATGTGATATAAAGGCCTTGTAGCAAATAACGTCAGGAAAAGGCATTGTTGGTCATAGGCCCTTTTGAGGCGATTCACAAGAGAAACCATCTGGTTCGCCTCGGGTAGGTCAAGCAGATTGGACAAATAGAAGTGAAACAGGGTGTATTTGGTAGGTTCATCAAGCCGAATAAGAGGTCCTGGATGAAACCGCCGAGGCTCCGTGTTTGATAGCCGGAGTAGGATTATGTCGATTAATGTCTCGATCTCCCGGTGAGTCGCCGTCGCGACGGTGCCTTTCTCCCCCCAGGTTGTTGTATAATATTCGATCAATTCGTGGAAGATACGGTCCACTACCGTATGGGTTATTATCCCCGCGGCAAATGCCGTCTTCAAGCGCCACGCACCAGATTTGATCGCAATGGCCCTAAAAAGATCCACGGCTTTTTGATCATTCTTGATCTTTTCTTTAAGGTGAAGGGCCCGAGAGATCCAGATAAGTTTTTGGGGTCTAAGACCGAAAGGGAGTACATCGTAATAGAAGGCATCCGGGATAATTGCGCCCAGGTAAAAGGCGGGGAGGTTCTCTTCAATAACCTTGGCCAAGTGTTGCTGTCCGCACCTTTTCAGTTGCAATAGCACGTCTTGGGCGATCAGGATGTGGGATAGCTCCTTGGCCATGTTACGACAATAGCATGAAGCGATTTGGCATGACAAATAGAAAGCGGGCAATCACCGGTTGGTGTATGTACGACTGGGCCAATTCGGCCTTTGCTACCAGCATCCTGGCAGGGATTCTTCCAGTCTATTTCGCGTCTTTAGTTCCTGAAGAAGGTCTGGCCATAAGATGGGGCCCTTTGAGCTTTACAACCACGGCAAGCGGGCTATGGGCATACAGCATCTCATTTTCGCTTCTTTTGACCGCCGTTTCCGCCCCGATCCTTGGGGCCATGGCAGACTTCTCTGGTTCCAAGAAGAGATTCCTTTTCGGTTTTACCTATATAGGCGCAGCATTCACCCTACTTTTGTATTTTGTGCAAAAAGGAGATTACTGGCTTTGCCTCTCCCTTTTTATAGCGGCTAATATAGGATTTGCCGGGGGCACGACTTTTTATAATAGCTTTTTGCCCGAGGTGGCCGGTAAAAGGGAGATGGACTCGGTCTCGGGGAAGGGTTATGCGTTTGGCTATGTGGGTGGAGGCCTTCTGCTGGCCCTCCACGTGATCGCTATCACCTACTATGAGGCTTTTGGGATAACGGACCAATCAATAAGTATTCGGATCAGCCTTGCCTCTGTGGGGATTTGGTGGGGTCTCTTTGCAATTCCGCTTTTTTTGTGGGTCCCTGAAGCCAGGGGATTACATAATAAAGACAAAGCGGAAAATTTTTCTTATCTTACGTATGGCTTCAGCCGTTTTTTCAATACGCTCAAGTCCTTCCGGCACTATCGCGACCTGTTGTGGTTTCTGGCTGCCTTCCTTGTGTACAACGATGGCATTCAAACAGTCATCGCCATGGCAGCGATCTTCGGCAAGACCGCCCTTGGTCTTGATACTGGGACGCTCATCGGCACACTCCTTATGACACAGTTCATCGCCTGGCCGGGAGCACTGCTCTTTGCAAAGCTGGCCGAGAAGATCCAGTCAAAAGGTGCGGTTATGGTCACATTGGTACTGTGGATTGTCATTGTGACATACGCCTACTTTCTGAAGTCGGCACTTGCATTCTGGATACTGGGTGGGCTGGTAGGTCTCGTCTTGGGCGGAAGCCAGGCCATCAGCCGGTCCCTTTATGCACAGTTGATTCCAAGGGTGAGGCCAGCAGAGTTTTTCGGGTTTTTTAGTATCAGTGCCAAGTTTGCTTCCATCTTTGGGCCTCTGGTCTTCGGGCTGATTACCGACCTATCAGAAAACCCACGCAACGCTATAGTTTCACTGATCTTGTTTTTTGTGGTGGGGATTATCCTGTTGAGTCGGGTGGATATGGAAAGAGGTCGGCTGCAAGCCGTGGAAGATTAATACGCGGATCCTTAATCGGTTTTTTTGTCCAAATAGAGGGCCATGGCCACTGCAGCGGCTTCTTCTTGCGTCAGGCTCTTTGAGGGTCGAGTACCTTTCTTGGCATCCAGGTAGGCGAAAATCCTGCCCGTGATCTGCATAACGAGCTGAAGGATGCCAAGCACGACAAATATGCCGACAAAGCGTATAATCAATGTGGAAACAGCATAACCCCAATCAACAGTTTCCGGTCCCATTACGAAGATCCTTTGATAGTCTTATTTTGCCCCTGAGAGGCAGCCCCTCTCAAGTGCCTAAAGTGCTTTTAGTCCACTCCGACAAGCCTATCCAAACATAGCAATAAACATGCCTGCTGCTGACGCACTCCCAATAACACCAGCCAGGTTTGGGCCAATGGCGTGCATCAACAAGAAATTGTTGGGGTCCTCTTGTTGTCCAACCATTTGCGAAACACGTGCTGCCATGGGGACTGCGGAAACCCCTGCCGAGCCAATAAGGGGGTTCATCTTTTCCTTCAGGAACAGGTTCATTATTTTAACTGTCAAGATGCCGCCCATGGTACAAATGGCGAAATCGATCAGCCCGAAGCTAAAGATGAGCAGTGGTTTGGCCGTGAGAAACTTCTCAGCCTGCATGGTGGCACCTACTGAGATGCCCAGGAATATCGTTACGATATTCATGAGAGAGCCTTGTGCCGACCCGGCCAGTCTGTCTACGACTCCACTTTCCCGCATAAAGTTTCCTAGCATAAACATCCCTATTAAAGGGGTGACTGCAGGGATCAAGAGTGCAATGAGCCCTGTCACGATGAGCGGGAAAAATGTTTTTTCGAGCTTTGAAACAGGCCTGAGCTGTCTCATGATGATCTTTCGTTCCTTCCCAGAAGTCAAAAGTCTCATGATAGGGGGCTGAATGAGCGGAACCATGGCCATGTAGGAGTAAGCGGCAAGGGCATTAGCCCCGAGGAGATGGGGTGCCAGCTTGGCAGTCAAATATATGGTTGTGGGCCCATCGGCCCCTCCAATAATCCCAACCGATGCAGCCTCCTTAAGGGTGAACCCACACAGGAGAACCCCCAGAAACGTGACGAAGACGCCGAGTTGCGCACCGGCTCCAATAATCAATGTTTTCGGATTCGCAATAAGGGGCCCGAAATCGGTCATGGCGCCAAGCCCCAGAAATATGAGGCACGGGATAACCTCCCACTCTATACCGTAATGATAGAATATATTGAAGAGCTCCCGTTTGCCGTGGGCGTCGAATCCCATAAGTGGGGTAAGGGGAAAATTAACAATGAAGATTCCAAACCCAATGGGCAGAAGAAGCAGCGGCTCGTATTTCTTGGCAACAGCCAAGTAAATGAAAAAAAGGCCAACTCCCCACATGATAACGAGCTTGTAATTAAGGTTGAAAAGCCCGGTTTGTGTATGTAATATATCTAATAAGAGATCAACAAACTTGTCCCAATTCATAAGATTGGTCCTTTATCCCTCATGATGAGAAAAATCCTATTCGTCGTATCAGCACTTCATATTGAAGAACCCTGCAGCAAGCTGCAGGGAATCTTCGACCGGAAGGAAGTTTATTATTGTTAGATTCGCTCGCTAACCCCGCAGCAAGCTACGGGGAATGCGCTCGCTTTTGCGGTTCAAAACACTCTGGGCAGAGCCACAGAGTGTTATAGAAAACTGGGCACAGGTCAAGCAGATTAGGGTACGAGACCTTTGCATAACGTCCATATTGTCATTGCGAGCGTAAGCGAAGCAATCTCTAAGCATCTGATATTCCAAGAGATTGCCACGTCGCCTTGCTCCTCGCAATGACGTTAAAAGCAATTATTCAAAGGTCTCGGTACTCCAAGCTCAAAGCTGAAAGCAAAAAGGCAGAAAACATCAAGAAGAACTTTCAAGTCCTCACGGCTTTGAGCTTTGAGCCTTGAGCTATCATTATTCACAAATAATACGGCTTTCACCAGGTTGCATTGCAGGGTTTCCTTCTATTGTGATAGTCAGGCTTCGCGCTGCCTCCACGTCCAAGATTTCTCTTCGTTTTTTGTTCAGCAGGTAATAGGCTACGTTACTGGGCACGATTCCTTTTACCTGTGTAATATTGTCTTTAAGGGTTTCAGAGCGAAGCCTTCTCAGAAATTCGAGTGCGAGCCTTTCGGCAGACGGTACCATCCCTTTCCCTTGACAATGAGGGCATGGCATGAAGCTACCATGCTCCACGGACGCAGCAATTCTTTGACGGACCAGCTCCATGAGGCCAAACTTGGAAATCTTGCCTATGCTTATCCGGGCTTTGTCTGGCTTGGTATGAAGTTTCACAGTCTTTTCGACGGCTATATTATGTTTCCGCTCCCGCATATCAATAAAGTCAATCACGATAAGACCACCTAGGTCCCTGAGGCGTAGCTGACGCGCAGTTTCAGCGGCAGCCTCCATATTGGTCGCATATGCGGTCCCTTCCACAGAGCCTTTACGTGTCGCTTTCCCTGAATTGACATCAATTGCCACCAAGGCCTCTGTAGGGTTGATCACAATAGAGCCACCCGACTTCAAGGGGACCCTGCTGGCAAAGATGAAGCCAATCTGCTTCTCGATTTGATGCTTGGTAAAGATCGGCTGAAGGTCCTTGTACGGTTTAACAATTTTTGTGTGTCTGGGAGATATGATATGCATGAACTCTCTCACATCTCGATAAACGTCCTTATCATCTATGAGGATTTCGCTGACGTCAGTTGTGAAATGATCCCGGATGACGCGGATAGCCAGATGCCGTTCTTTGTAAAGGAGGCAGGGTGCACGTTTGGCCATACCCTGTTTCGTAATGTTTTTCCATAGTCGAAGGAGATAGCGCACGTCTTTGGAGATATCTCGTTTTTTCTGGTTTTGGGCAGCAGTCCTGACAATCGTGCCAAAACCTTCCGGAATCTTCAGTGAATCTATGATATCCTTGAGGCGTTGCCTCTCTTTTTCATTCTCTATATTCCTAGATACTCCAGAATTTTTCCCTCCGGGCATCAATACCGTATAACGGCCGGGCAAGGAGATGTAAGTGGTAAGCAATGCCCCCTTGTTTATAAGGGGCTCTTTGGTTACCTGCACTAAAAATTCCTGGCCGGGTTTGATGAGGTGCTGGATACCATGGGTCTTTTTTCTAGCAGCTGAAGGCTTGTCGGCATAGTAGTCGCTGTGAATTTCGTGTTGCTGCAAGAAGCCGTTTCTCTCTGTCCCGTAATCAACAAAAGCGGCCTGCAAGCTCGGCTCGACCCGTGCGACCACGCCTTTATAGATGTTTCCCCTGGTGATTTCACCGGCAGCAGTCTCTATACCAAAGTTTTCTAGACGGCTACCTCTTACCAAAGCAATGCGGCATTCTTCAGGATCAACCGCATTAATGAGGATCTTGTATTGTTCCTTTTTCTGTGTCATTGCTTAGCTCCCACCTTGGCCATTTTGAGCGTAACATATAGCCAATATTCTTTCTTACGCCGAAATTGATTCATATTCAAGCAATAATTCTATGCCACAACGGATCCCTGCTGTGGAAGGGGGGGCGTTGAATAGGGTGGTTTGCCGTTTTCCTGATTCTATGAGCCATATCGCTTGACAGACAAAGGCTGGAAGAGATAAAGAGATTATTTGGAACAAAGGCCGAGCTAATCGCTGAAGATCCCATAAGGCAAAGACGGGTGAAAATGGCAGTTGTGATCGAGGAAAAAAACAGAGAAAACTTAGATCAGTATTTTGTGGGTATTGATGCGGGATCGGTGAGCCTTAACAGTGTCGTCATCAATCAGGCCAAGGAAATCATCTACGAGTCTCCTTACAAGCGTCATCTGGGAAAAGTGGAAGAAGAAGTTCTGAAGCTTATCCATGAATTGTATGAGAGACTGGGCAGCGAAAAGCTAAATGCCTTTGCTTTCACAGGGAATCACGGACAGAAGATCAGTCAGCAGATGGGTGGCTTCTATGAATTTGAAACCATTAGCCAGGTGCTGGGGGCTCTATTAATAGAACCGAGTATAAAAACGATCATCAGCATGGGAGGCCAGGATACGGCCCTTTTCCAGATCAACCATGACCATCACGGCTGGGAACTTGATTACTTTAATGCCAATGGTCCGTGTGCATCCGGCACGGGGTCCTTTATTGATCAACAGGCACAACGATTAGCCACATCCATCTATGACAAGAAGGTAGATATATCTCAAGATCAGATCGATAAAATACTGGCTGACTTTATCAAGCTCGGTCTTAAGAGCCAGATTCCTGCCAACGTAGCCTGCCGATGCACGGTCTTTACCAAGTCAGATATGATCCACTTGCAGAATAAAGGGGAGAAGCTCGAAGATATCATTTTTGGACTTCATGTGGGAAATGCCATAAATTACAGGAGCACCTTTTTGTCGCATCGGGTACTTGAAGATCCAATTCTTTTCGTTGGCGGACTCTCAAGGAATGAACTCCAGGTCCGCGCCTTTCAAAGCTATGTCCCCGGCTTGATGGTTCCCGAGCATAACACGTCGATGGGTGCCCTGGGGGTTGCATTACAGGCCCTGGAATTGGGGATAGAAAATTGTCTGAATTTGGAAGGATCGATAGTCACTATGAAGGAGGACTCCTTTGGCCTGCCCCTGGCATCCAAACTGGAGTTAGAGCAGACGGATTTTCCAGAGGACAACGAGGTTCGAAAAAGATCGATAAATAAAAAGATCCCGGTCTATCTAGGTATCGAT
>JAUWXJ010000155.1 GCA_030616425.1 Desulfobacterales bacterium
TGCATCACTCGTGTCATCCAAAAGATCACCGGTTTGTTCTATTTCAGAGAGGATCACGTCGCTGTCTTCCTCATGCATGTCCTGGATGACCTGCTCAGCAGAATCCTGGCTCATATCATAGGCAAAATTGATGGCCGAAAGGATAACCGAATAGGGGGCAAGCACGGTCTTTACTCCATCCAAGCCCAGGATCATTCGAAGATCGTCTAACGGTTGAAATGCAAGGGGATCATTGACAGCGATAGAGGCCTCGTTTGCCGTGCTCACCGGGACCATCCTGTATTTTTTGAGGAATTGTATGGGTACCTTTTCGGTAAAATCGGTGTTCATCTCTTCGGTCGGAAGGGTAGGCAAAAACAACAGGTTAAGCTGGATGCCAAGGGACTTCAGTAGATCCGGTTCTGAGATAGCCTTTTGCTGGATCAAGATCTCCCCGATCCGGCCCCCTTTTTCTTCCTGCACCCTGAGGGCCTCAGCAAGGGCTTCTTCCGAAAGTCCGCAAATGTCTTTTAATATCTCTCCGATTGGTTTCATGATAAAGACGTGTGCCGTGTCCGTTTTCCGTGTCCGTGAACCATTCTAATTTCATTCATTCCCCTCCGGACACGGAAAACGGACACGTCCTTATTTCCCTCTTTTGTACATCTTGATTGCACCTTCGCGGATTGTGTCCATTTGCTCCTTTTTTTCCTCATATATCTTCTTGGCCTCTGCCGGGTTTTCGATGATGTGGGGAGTTAGAAATATAAAAAGGTTGGTCTTTTCACCAGTTCTTGAGGTCGATTTGAAAAGCAAACCCAACAGCGGAATATCTCCAAGGCAGGGCACTTTGTAACTCGCTGTGTCAAGACTTTCGCCAATGATCCCACCAATAACGAGGCTATGGTCATCCTTCACAATAACCGTGGTTTCCGCGGTCCGCTTCAACGTAGTAGGTCTATATTCCGCAGTTCCTTTTTTCAATTTTATTACTTCCTGAAAGATCTTGAGCCTGACAAAACGTTCCTGGTTAATCTGCGGGGTAATCTTGAGCCTTACTCCTACATCCTTATAGTCATAACTAGCGTATTCTGTGCCGGTAATGGTCCCCTCCGCTGGCTTCTCGAGCCTGGTAAGATAAGGGACATTCTCTCCAACATAGATCTCCGCTTCTTCGTTATCCGTCGTCAGAATCTGGGGCGTTGAAAGTATATGCACATCGGAGTCCTTCTGGTAGGCCCTGATTACAGCCCCTATGTTATTAAACGAAATGCCGCCAATTGTAATTACCTCGCCAAGGACTCCCAAGGAAAATCCGCTGCCCACCTTCGACAAGACATCTCCTGGGGCAGAGACTCCAAAAGCTCCAATCTCCCTACCCTCATGACTCCCAATATGTTCTCCGGCCTGCCACTCGACACCAAGCTGGAATTCTTTGGTCACACTGACTTCCATAATCAGGGCCTCGATATAAACCATCCTGCGTGGAACATCGAGCTTCTTGATCACGTCTTCAAGGACAAGGTAGTCATCCTTATTGGCTGTAATGACCAGGGAATTGGTCGCCTTGTCAGCCACTATCTGGACTTCCTTGGAGATGACAGGCGCCCTTCCCTTTTTGGGCGCTTTTGCCTGCTTGGCAGGAAGGGCCGTTAGGACCTTGGCCAGATCTTCGGCATTGGCATTTTGAAGATAATAGACGTGAATGTCGCCCTCGCCCCGTGGAATCTCTTTGTCCAATAGCTCAACAAGCTGTCTAACCCTTAGAGTGTCGTCTTCGGAGGCAGCTATGATCAGGGCATTGGTGCGCTCATCAGCTACAATCTTAAGAACAGGACCCATCGGCACACCCTTTTTCCGCGCCCTGGCCTGAAAGACGGGCGTCAATGACCTTACCAAGACTGGTGCCGTGGCATGTTCAAGGGGCACCACTGATATCTCTGCGCCAATACCCACCACGTCAATCGCCTTTATAATACGGAGCACGCGTTTGATATTGGAAAGCACGTCAGTGACAATCAACATAGCCGTTGGGGGGTACGAGACAATAACGCTGCTCTTGGATATCAAGGGGGCAAAAAGTTTTTTCAGTTCATTCGGATTGGCATACTTAAGGGGAATCAGTTGCGTCACTACCCTGTCTTCAGGATGGATCGCCCTCTTGCGCAACCGTGTTTCAATAGCTTTGGATCGGGCCTGGACTGCTGGCACAATTTTTATAATACTTCCCGCAGGCACGGTGGTATAGCCGTGCACCTCTAAGACCGATTCAAAGACCTTGTATGCCTCTTTTACTGAAATCTGGGTGGGGGAGATAATCGTCACCTTCCCCCTGACCGCTTTATCAACCACGAAATTCTTGCCGGTCAGTTCGCTGATAAACTTAATAAAGAGTGCAATATCTACATTGTCGAAATCGATGGTCACATAACGTTTTTCAGGCTTTTTTTTTGCCGGGACTTCTTGTTTCTTGGGGCTGGGGGGAACCTTTTCCTGAACTACAGGCTTCTTGGGAGGAGGCTTTACCGCTTTGGGCTTTCTGATCTGTGGCCTGGTAACCGGCTTGACAGGTCTGGGAGCTGCGGGTGTTACCTCCTCCTCACCAGCAACACGGGCCCCATGGGCCGTGTAACTCCCTGTAAATAGCCATAGCCCTATCCATAGAAGGCAGATAAGATATCTAAGATTGGAGCAATGGCCCGCCCTGCCCGCCCTGGCGCGACATCCCTGAATAAAGCTGTAATCACTGCAGACCAGGTCTGGGCCAGGGGCGCGACGTCTGCTTTCTTTGTTCCCGCTACCCAATTTCATCTTCTCCATATTCTACTCTACCTGTTTCCTATTCCGTACTATTTTTTGAAACTCAGGCACTGCGTACAGGTTTGTCAGGTCTGTGTCCCCTCGCGCCCAATCCTTGGCCGATGGGTCGAGCAAAATCGCCTTTTTCAGATACCTTAAACCCTCCGTCACCTTCCCCTGAAGGGCATGGAGACACGCTAAGTTGTAGTAAGGGTCCACATAGTCCGGTTCCAACTCAATGGCTTTTTCAAAACTGTTCCGGGCTGCAGCATACCTTCTATCGTGGATATGTATGACCCCTATATTGTTTAATGCATCTACGTAATCAGGATCAACATTGAGCGTTTTTTTATAGAATCGCTTGGCCTCCTGCAAGCGCCCACTTTTCTGGAAACGCTTGGCCTTTTCATACAACTCCACAGCAATTAGCAGGCTTTCTGGCTCCGGATCCGGAATTGCTTCAGGCGTTTCAGGTTCATTAATTACCAGGCTTTTTGACTCCTGATCCGGAATTGCTTCAAGCATTTCAGGTTCGTTGACGGGGGGCTGGGTCCCCTTGGAGGATAACCACAAATAGGTCGTAAAAGCAAGCGTGATTACAAGAGAAGAAGTCCACCACAGCCCTTTACCAGAAAAAAACTTCGCCTTGTATCCGGACGTGGACACAATCCTACGGTATTTACCATGAAGGGCATCTTTTTCTTTTTGGGCCTTCTTCAGGGCCTCATGGATGTAGCTCATATTGATCCGACATCTGATACAATAAACCCTTGATACGGGTGCCAACGATTCCATTGGCTACCAAGCCGAAATCGTCCTGGAATCTTGTCACCTGCTCAAACGTGAGGCTGGCAAAAAGCCCCGTAGGTGGAACCGAATAACCTAACTCATTTAATGCCTGTTGAAGTTTAATAATATCCGGGCCACTCATCCCCCGGGCGAAAGCAACATCATAGTTTACATAGGGATACATCCACGAAACCTCTTTTCCCCAATGAGTCAGAATAAAGTCTCTCGTTATAGGCCGCTCCTTGCCTTCGGCATCGACTGCGACAGCACCGTCGGCTGTTACTTCGCGAATCAGCAAATAGCAAGGAGAGGGGAGGGGGTCTCCTTGACCATGGCTCTCGGCTAACTCGGGATCGGCTACCTGTACCCGAAAAGGCTTTCTGAACATAATATAGTGTTCGGGTTCTGTGTAGAACGAAAACAGGCCCAAATGAATCTCATTCGCATCATGGTCTTTTTGGAACTCCTTTGCGTCAAAAAGCCTGAAGAGTCCCGCAAGGCTTTCATCCTCATCAAGGAACAAGCTTGCCACTTTCATCTCCGGTCCTGCAGGTACGGATGGCGTCTCTGATTCTGCGGGTACGGGAGGCACTTTTGATTCTGCAGGTAGGGGAGGCGCTTCTGATTTTGCAGGTATAGGTCTGAAAAGGGCCGTTTCGGTCTTGACCACCGCACCTTCTTGCTTACCTGAGATGAGTCCCGAAATCTCCTTTCTCACATTCCATCCACCCAGGGCCGCTATTGTGATCAGCAGGAGGAGTACAAGCATGGACAACGCGGTAGTCCTTTTCTTAAGCCAGGCCATTGGTTTTGGCTCGAGTGTCGCATTGCCGTGGATGTCCCTAATTGCCTTCTGAACCATAGATTTTGATACTGTGAACTCATCCTTGTAGTACGCGATAAGGAGAGCCCTGTCACAAATGCCATTGATCCGTCTCGGATTTCCTCGCGAGTTCGCATAAATTGCCTCAAATGCACCCCTTGTAAACCGAAGATTACCTTTGCCGCCTGCCACTACTAATCGATGTTCGATATAACCCTGAACATCTTTTTTATCCAGGGGTTTCAGGTCGTAGCGAACCATTATCCGCTCGTCGAGCTGCCTTAACGAGGGCGTAGCGAGAAGCTCCCTTAATTCAGATTGGCCTACAAGTACGATCTGAATCAGTTTCTCTTTCTCGGTCTCAAGATTAGATAGCATGCGTATCTGTTCAAGGACGGTGTGTGAAAGATTTTGGGCCTCGTCGATCAGCAGAATTGCATTGCCATCCTGGCTGAAGGTCTCAAGCAGGAATTGATTCAGGGCGTCTATATAGTCCTTCTTGCTCTGGGCTGCTACGGCTGTTTCAATACCAAACTCCTGATTGATGGTTCTCCAGAATTCCATGTCGGAGATATAGGCGTTGAATATCAAAGCGGTTTTTGTGGATGAATCAAGGGAACCAAGAAGCGCCCGACACAGCGTGGTTTTTCCTGTGCCGATGCCGCCTGTAACAACAATGAAGCCTTTTCGTTCGTTGATGCCATAAAGGAGGTGATCAAAGGCCTCCTTATGGTACTGGCTAAGATAAAGGTAGTTTGGATCGGGCGTCAAACTGAAAGGATTTTCCTTGAAACCAAAAAAAGAATTATACATAGTTCCTTGAGTTTGTTGGTTTAGTTATTCGGTTGCGCTGCTCGTTTCGTCTAGCGTCACTCGGTTGCGTTGCTCCTTGCGTTGGCTGAATTTGGTCCAAGCAAGCGATAAGTTATACAATTGGCGGCTAGCTTTATCATGGGTGTCGATTAGTTCGTTACACACATTAGTATCAGCATAGCGAGAGTAAAGGTCTCGGACTTGGCTTAGAGAAACGATGGTCTCATTTGATTCTGCCATTGCGTCGTCAAGGTATTTTTGAAACCCTTTTTTCTGGTGCCTTTTAGAATGCCCTT
>JAUWXJ010000032.1 GCA_030616425.1 Desulfobacterales bacterium
CACCTACAAGCTTACAGACCGTCCGCCTACACCAGCTGAGAGTATTCACGAGGCCCGGGAGATCGGACTTGAGGCGGGGCTCCGTTATGTGTACAGCGGCAACCTCCCCGGGGACGAGGGAGAAAATACATTCTGTTACAGTTGCGGCGGGTCCTTGATCGAGCGGTGGGGTTATCACATATCCAAGAATGTGATTGCAGATGGCAAGTGTCCAAAGTGTGATGCGAGCATTGATGGCATACTATTTACTTAGTTAGTTTTCTACCCATCGGGAAATCCTCCAAGTGCTATAAAACAAAAAAGGACCGTGCACAATGGCATCTTTCATACCACGCACGGGTCCTTGCCAATTTCATAAAGGTTTTTTCTCTGGCTTCTGTTATGCTTCCAGTTGTTTTGTTGTCAGCAGAAGACTCTATACCACAGGAGAGTATGAATTTTCAATCTTATATGAAATCGCTAAGCGATTTCATAGCTTAATGTGTTCCAATGTCACAGCTGTCTTAAGTATGGTCTTAGCAATTTTTTGAAACTGTTCGGTCACATCTGATACGTAGAATTGGCAAGTGCCGCCTTTTGTAAGCCTGCTCTCAGTATCCGAATTATGATGGAGAAAGGACGTGACTGCATCAGAGAGTGCCTCTGATGAGTCGATAATCTTCACGCGTTTGCCAATCTTTACCTGTATGATCTCCTTTAAAAGGGGATAGTGGGTACAGCCGAGGATCAAGACATCGATTTGTTTGAGTTTAAGAGGGTGAAGGTACTTTTTGACAATTTTTCTGGTTTCTCCCTTTTTAAGCCACCCTTCCTCCACCAGGGGCACCAGGAGCGGACAGGGCTCGCTATAGACCTTCATTTCTGGCCGTATGGCCTTGATCTTATCTACGTAGACCCCGCTATTCACCGTGGCCCTGGTTCCGATGATCCCTACACGTGTCCTTTTGGGGTCTGAGACTGCCATGTTGACGGCAGGTGATATTACCTCAAAGATCGGCACGTCAAATCGCTCCTCTAGGGTATCGGTTGCTACACTGGAGGCCGTGTTACATGCCACGACCAGCATCTGAGCCCCTTTCTGGAGCAGTATCTCTGCGTCCTCGATAGCGTATCGGACGACAGTCTCCGGGCTTTTTGTACCATAAGGGGTGCGGGCCGTGTCCCCGAAATAGATGATATCGTAATTGGGGAGGTTACGCTTTAGGGCCTTGACTACCGTAAGACCGCCAATACCGGAATCAAACACGCCAATCAAGATGGGGCTCCTTTATGAGTAGTCAGTTGTCAGTGGCCAGGAGGTTGTTGCCCAAACAAGTGCCGACTTAGATTTACTTCAGATTACACCTCGGATACCGTCATGGGTGAGGAGGGAATTTTTCTCAAAATCCGCGATAATATTCACCTAACTTGATTGAGGCATCTTGCCAAGTCCACGGTATCACGGCTTTTTGAACCCCCGCCTACAAGGCGGAGCTTCACGGTAAGGAAGAACGTCTGTTTCATATAGCTTCCCTTGGCCCCGCCTTGTAGACAGTGCCAAAGGGAAGCGGGCCGGTCGAAAAACTCCCTCCTCACCCAGATGGTAGCAACCAGCAAAATAGGAAGAAAAAAGTTGTTGCCCAAATGCCTTTAAGCGGTCATTAAAACGTTTTTTGCCAATAAATCTTGGCGAAGCGAAAGATGAGCGATCTCAACTGTCTGAGCCCGAAGGGCGAGTTTAGCGCAAAGGTTGCGCCTGACGGCTTGAACAGAGGCACTACGTGCGAGATCGCCTGAAGCGAGCCTTAGATTTATCAAAAAACGTTTTAGACAAAGCGAAAAGGTTTTGGGCAACAGCCAGTTTATACGTCATTATATTTTTTGAGAACGGTTCTGACGCATTCCGCAAGATCATCAAGGTTGCCATTGTCATGAACTCCAGGACACATTGACTTAATAATAGCCCAGTTTGACGGATCTACTAGGATGCTTTCAATAAAGGGCCAGATCTTACACATGCGAGGTTTAACTTCATGGATGGTGCACAGCTTGTCCCAAAAGATGCAGCAACCCGATTCTGCGGTTTTGATCAAGGGCCGCCCCCCTGACCAATCGCAGTAATCTCTAAGGAAGCTCTCTGGGTTGAGGCCCAAGTATAGCGAGATGATCTCAATTTCGCGATCATTTACAAAGGCACCACCATAGCCTTTGCAACATTCGCCGCATTTTTGGCATTCAAAGAAATCAGAAGACTTCGGCAATTCACTCCGCCGTGGCGGATTCCCTCCTTTCCATAGCACGCCTCAGTGTGACTTCGTCGAGGTACTTGAGGTCACACCCCATGGGAATACCCGTGGCTATTCGTGTTACCAGTACAGGATATGCCTTCAGGATTTGGGCCAGATATGATGCTGTGGCTTCTCCTTCCACATTAGTGTTGGTGGCAAGGACCACCTCTTTGATATCATCCTGTTCAACCCGCTCGATGAGTTCCTTGATCTTCAAGTCATCCGGTCCTATACCATTCATCGGGGAAAGGGCTCCATGGAGGACATGATACACCCCGTTAAAGGCACGTGATTTGTCGAGGACAGCCAAATCGCTTGGCTGTTCGACTACACACACGATGGTATGATCCCGATTTTTGTTGAGACAAATTCTGCAAGGGTTTGTCTCAGAAAGGCCAAAGCATTTTGAGCAAAACCTTATCTTATTTTTAATCTCACGGATGCTCTCGGATAGTGCCTTTGTATCCTCATCTGATGAGCGAAGGATGTACAAGGCCAGACGAGCTGCCGTCTTCTCGCCAATGCCGGGAAGCTTTGATAGGTGTTTGATGAGGCGGACAAGGGATGGGGGGTAGGACTCCATTGTTAAGTTATCCCCGGTATATTGAACCCGCCCGTGAGTTTTGTCATCTCTTCAGTGACCATCTCTTGGGCCTTTTTGAGCGCATCACTGACTGCAGCCACAATCAAGTCCTCGAGCATCTGCACATCATTTGGATCGACCACTTCCGGCTCTATTTTGATGGACACCAACTCCTGCTTCCCGTTGGCAACAGCCTTCACCATGCCGCCACCGACTGTTGTCTCCACCGTCCTGTCGGCCAGCTCCTCTTGGAGCTTAAATATCTTGGACTGCAGTTTTTGCGCTTGCTTTAACATGTTATTCATGCCTTTTGCCATATTCTACCTCCGTAATTGGGATTGGGCTGTTACAGAATTTTTACGTCTACGACCTTGCCATTAAAAACATCTAAGGCATCTGTCACAAGAGGATGAGACAGGGCCTCCTTCTTCAGACGCTTTGCCTTATCGCTTTCCTTGGGTTTACCCTTTTTTCGAGAGACCCCTTTTCCAGATTCAACTATCTTGATTTTCATCTTGCGCCCGAAAAACTGGTCGCAAACCTCTTGCAGTGCGACCATACTCTTCTTGTCACGAAGTCTGGCCGTATAAAAGGAGTTTCCGGTCACCGTGATTTCAAAGAAATCTTTGCCAATCTTGGTCAAAGTTGCTTTTTCAAGGTTAGGGATAAGAGCTGGATACCTTTTGCTGAAGACATCAAGGAGTTGTTGCCAGGTCTGCGCAAGGTTTTCGGATAGCGCTGGCTCTTGCTCGGGCTCGGTTGTATGTTCAGTGGGTTGGGCCGTTATGGCTTGCATTTCTTGGCGGACTTCTTTTGTTTGGGTAATACCGTAATCCGGTTCAATTTTTTTAGCAAGGTGGTCTAGTTTCTTGATGATTTCATCAAAGGATGCAACAGGCTTTAACTGGGCAAGCTTGATGAAGTGCATCTCCAGAGATAGCTTTGGCTGGGGAGAGAACCTTATACCCGGCTCTGCCTGAAACAGGGTAGTAAAGACCTGGTTAATGGATTCTGAGGAGATGCCTTCCACCTGCTTTTGCATTGATGTCAGTTCGTGTGCAGGTACATCGACCAGAGTGCTGGCGCCGTGTCCCATCTTGACAATGAGAAGATGCCTGAAGTGCTCCACCAATTGAATTAAAAGTCTTTTCAGGTCATGGCCACGCTTGTAGACTTCATCGAGCAAGTTAAGAGCCTTTACTAGATCGTGGGTAAGGAGGGCAGAAGAGAGATCAAATATCATATTTCGGTTTAGTGCCCCTAGGATATCAAGGACTTGATCATCAGTGGCAACCCCTTCAGAATACGCCATAACCTGGTCGAGAAGGCTCAGGGCATCGCGCATGCTCCCATCAGCTTCTTTGGCCAGAAGCCGGAGGCTGTCCTCACTGATCTCAAGGGACGTATCCTGACAGATACTTCTCAAGTGCTCGAGTATATCTTCGAGACCGATGCGCCTGAAGTCGTGTCTTTGGCATCTGGACAATATGGTAACGGGAATCTTGTGGGCCTCGGTAGTGGCAAAGACAAAAAGGACGTGGGCCGGCGGCTCCTCCAGGGTCTTCAGAAGGGCATTGAACGCCTCCTTAGTGAGCATGTGGACCTCGTCGATGATGTAGATCTTGTACCTGCTGTAGCCAGGCATGTATTTTACATTTTCTCGAATCTCACGGACCTCGTCGATGCCTCTATTTGAGGCGCCATCGATTTCAAACACATCAACCGCTATGCCGTCTGTGATTTCCCTGCAGGATGTGCATGCATTGCATGGGGTGGGGGTGGGACCCTCCTTGCAGCTCATTGCCTTGGCAAAGATGCGGGCCACCGAGGTCTTGCCGATACCTCTGGGGCCGGCAAAGAGTAAGGCGTGGGCAACCCTGTCAGCTTGGATAGCATTCTGGAGGGTCTGGGTTATATGAGCCTGGCCAACCACCTGTTCAAAGGTTTGGGGGCGATATTTTCGTGCCAGTACCAGATAGGACATATCGTTAATTGTTTAGCCGGTTATGAGTTAATAGTGAATAGTGAAATTTGACGAAGTCAAATTTTCTGGCGGAGAGAGAGGGATTCGAACCCTCGGTACCGCTTTTGGCAGTACACACGATTTCCAATCGTGCTCCTTCAGCCAGCTCGGACATCTCTCCGGGATTCTATTTGCTATAAGTTGATGGTTAACAGTTATAAGTAGCACTTTCGAAGAAAGTGCTCTGGCGGAGAGGGTGGGATTCGAACCCACGATCCCGATTTATCGGGATACCGCTTTTCGAGAGCGGGGCCTTCAGCCACTCGGCAACCTCTCCAGTCCAATTCTTGCCATCTGGATCAGGCTTGGGTTCATAACTTCATAACCCTTTTGAGTAGGTCTGTCAATACGCGCGGCCCCACCCATTTTAGAGCTTGCACAAGGTTTCTCTTTTTAGTATCCGTTGTAAAGATTGGGCAAAAAAGGATGTTTTGCAAAGGTCTCAAAACCAACACGATTAGGAGTATCAGCAGGTATGCCCAGAATCATTCCCTTTAGAGGGATTCTTTATAACCAAGACAAGGTACCGGACTTGAGGGCGGTGGTCACGCCGCCGCACGACGTTATTTCTGCAAAGGAGCAACAAGAGTACTATAAGGCGCACCCTCAGAATATGATTCGCTTGATCCTGGGGAAGATCCACCCGGAGGATACCGAGCACGATAATCGTTATACGCGTGCGGCGATGTTCTTCCGGAGTTGGCTTGATATAGGGACGCTGAGACAGGACAAGGAGCCTGCCTTCTATGTGACCGAGATCGATTTCAGGTTGGACGGGGAGATTCGCACCCGATTGGGTTTCATTGCATTGGTGGAACTCGAAGAGTTCGAAAAGGGGGGCATACGTCCCCACGAAAAGACCTTCTCAGCCACCAACGTAGACCGCCTTAGGCTCATCGAGGCATCCCGGGCAAATTTCAGTCCCATATTTTTGCTTTTTGCAGATCCTGACAACGAAGTCCTTGGATCACTCCGCACTGTTGTTGAAGGGCTTCGCCCGGATCTTGACTTTGAGGATCTTAAAGGGTATCGCCACCGGCTCTGGCGAGTAAAAGATCAACAGATCCACAAAGAGATTGGGCAAAGGTTGGCTGACCGCTCCCTGTACATTGCTGACGGGCATCATCGATACGGGACCGCTCTCGAGTACCGAAATCGGATCAAGTCCCAAGACCCTACTTTAGATCCCGATGCTCCCTGCAACTTTGTGATGATGTATTTGACTAGCATGCACGCCCCTGGCCTTGCGATCCGTCCGGCACATCGCTTGCTTTGTGGTGCAGAGAAAGTGGTTAAGGAGACCTTTGTTGATAAAGCTTGCGTCTATTTTGATATTGAAACGCTCAACTTTGATAGTGTGAATCGGAAGCAGATTGAAGAGGCATTTCTGACCAGGGTGAAGGCAGAAGCCAACTCCAAAGCCATGGGCGTGGCCTTGCGAGACAGCAACGGCTTTTACGTGCTTCGGGTTAAAAAGGGGGTTATGGATTACCTTGTTAGGCAGAAAATCCCGGAACCCCTCAGAAAACTTGATGTCACCATAGTGACCAAGCTTATTATTCAGGATATTCTGGGTCTCGATAGTGTCGCCTTGGATGACGAGCAACGTATTCTGTATACCAGCAGAGCCGACGAGGCCCTGGGCGCGATCTACAGCGGAAAGTGTGCCATAGCCCTTATTCTTAACCCCACCAGGCTTGACCAGGTCCAGGAGGTCTCAGATGCAGGCCTTATCATGCCAAGGAAATCGACCTATTTCTATCCCAAGGTAATGACCGGCCTTGTTATTAATAGGATTGATGATTAATGATTAATGATTGATGATTGGCGATTGACGGGTTGTTGCC
Organism: Desulfobacterales bacterium; assembly: GCA_030616425.1. Classification (GTDB taxonomy): domain Bacteria; phylum Desulfobacterota; class Desulfobacteria; order Desulfobacterales. The sequence continues at coordinate 6,721 of JAUWXJ010000032.1, forward strand.
CAAACAAAAATTTCTTTGAGCGGTCATTAAAACATTTTTTGCCAACAAATCTTGGCGAAGCGGAAGATCAGCGATGTCAACTGTTTGAGCCCGAAGGGCGAGTTTAGCGCAAAGGTTGCGCCTGACGGCTTGAACAGAGGCACTACGTGCGACATCGCCTGGAGCAAGCCTTAGATTTGTCAAAAAACGTTTTAGACAAGCGAAAAGGGATTTGGGCAACAGCCCGTTGACAAATGACAAATGACCAGTGACCAATGACGACGACGGACAGCCTGTTTCAAGGCCAGCTCAAGATCATTCAGAAAAAGAAGGGTTATCGATTTTCGATAGATGCAGCGATCCTGGCAGGGCACGTCAGCTTGAAGGCTGCAGACGTTGCTGTTGATCTCGGGACAGGCTGCGGAATAATACCCCTGATCCTTTCCCTCCATAATCCGTCAGCACATATCTACGGGATTGAGATCCAGAAGGATCTGGCAGAATTGGCTTCCAGGAATGTACGCGTAAACGGGATGGAAGAAAGGATCACTATTGTGCATGGAGACATGAAGGACTTCAAGTCATACTTGAGGCCGGGGACGGCTGGCGTTGTGTTCAGCAACCCACCGTACCGCAGCGTACTTTCGGGACGGATCAATCCGGAGGCCGAGCGAGCTGTGGCGCGGCATGAGATCAAAGCCTGCCTTTCGGATGTGGTGACTGTTGCCGAATGCCTGCTGAAACCCGCTGGTCGCTTTGTAGTGATTTATCCGGCCGAGCGTGCGGTCGACCTTGTTGGACGTATGCGAGCATCCAAGCTAGAGCCCAAACAGCTCAGGTTGATTCATTCTAAACAATCCTCGGGGGCAAAACTTGTTATTGCGGAAGGGATAAAATATGGCAACCCGGGATTGAAGATTCTTCCACCTCTTATAATCTATAAGCCGGAGGGAGGATATACAGATGAAATCAAAAAGATGATAGGAGAGTAGAGATTCTAACGAGTGATTAGAAGCTGTTTCAAACCCCTTTTCCTCGCCTGGTTGGCCATTTTTGAAAGTTCTAAGCTCGCTTCGCTAAAATTGTAAAACTCGGGCTACCGCCCTCAAACAGTTACAATTTTGACGCTCCGCTTCGCTAAGGACTTTTGGCAAAAATGGCCAAAATGGACTCGTCCAAAGGTTTTGAAACAGCTTGTAGCAATGCGGGTGCTGAACCGCAATAGCGAGCGCATTCCCAGTCCCGATCTATCGGGACTGCGAGGAGCTTTAATACTGATCACGTATCACGGTTCACAGGGCCGATCTTGAACCGTATATCCCCAACCAACTCTTTCCCAAGGGCCTGGTTAAGTTTTTCGATCAACTCAGGTTTCAAGAATTGAAGCTGCTGCATCCACGGGGCGCTCGAAACATTGACTAGGAGAAATTTCCCTTTGATTGCTTCCGGCCGAGTATTTTCACCAATTGCCGGCCCGACCACGTCCGCCCATTTCTGCCAGAGCCTGTGAGCATCCAGATCAACATCAATCCTCGAGGCCCTTATGGCCTGCTGCAAGATCGTACCAAGGGGTGCAGGCTTGTCCATCTTTTTTCTCACAAGTTCTCCTATAGTCTGTCGAACTGCTGGCTGTCAACAGGAACCATTTTCGTTTTTCCTTGACTTTGCGGGGGCGGGTGGTATGTCTTTATTTTAGTTTGTGTCCATCTAGAAATATCTTAAATCCCCTCCCCCCATGAGGGGGGGAGTTTGTGGATGGAAAATAGTTTAATCGATTGTTTCTTCAACACCGAGCAATAGGAGCGCATCATGGCCTGGGATTGGGATAAGTTAAAGCAAAAGCATCAACGATCTGGTGGCGGTGTGCCACCAGGGGTGGACGATGTGGTTCAAAAACTAAAGAACCTGAAGGTGCCCGGGGGCTGGATCATCATGCTTGTTGTCGTGGTTATCTATATCGGCAGCTCCACGTTTTATACTGTGGGGGTGGATGAAGTAGGGGTTGTCCAGCGGTTTGGCAAATATGTCCGCACTGCTCAACCCGGACTCAGTTTTAAGTTCCCCAGAGGCATTGAGAAGGTGACCAAGGTCCCGGTAAGGCGTATCAGCAAAGAAGAATTCGGCTTCCGGACGGTTGAAGCGGGTGTTCGCACCCAGTACGCAGTGAGCAAGGCCTATGAGGGTGAATATCTCATGCTGACAGGTGATCTTAATGTGGCCGTGGTTCCATGGATCGTTCAGTACCGTGTAAAAGACCCGTACAAATTCTTATTTAAGGTGCGCGATGTCAGGAATACACTTCGCGATCTGGGGGAGTCCACCATGCGGCTGGTGGTTGGTGACAGAAGTATTAACGAAGTCATCAGCAAGAGAGAGGAAATCGCTGACCAGACCCGCTCGTTCCTGCAAAAAGAGCTTGATGAGGCAGAGGCAGGGATCTACGTTGTGACCATCGAGATGAAAAAGACAAACGTCCCTGAGCCTGTCCAGCCGTCTTTTAACGAAGTGAACCAGGCGGTGCAGGAAAAGGAACGGATGGTCTATCAGGCGAAGGAGGAATACAACAAGGCGATTCCTGCTGCCAAGGGAAATGCCGAGAAGACAATCAAGTCTGCTGAAGGGTACGCCCTTGATCGGATAAACCGTGCCAAGGGCGATGCGTCCAGGTTCGTGGCCCTGTACAATGAATATTCCAGGGCAAAGGACGTGACTCGCCGGCGGCTTTATCTGGAGACACTGAAGGATGTACTTCCCAAAATAGGCAGCAAATACATCATCGATGCCGATCAAAAAAACGTCCTTCCATTTCTTGATCTGCGTAGAGAAGCGAGGGGGCAAAAATGAAAAATAAAGGGTTGTTAATCATCGTTCCGGTTATAGCCGTAATCCTTGTCGTCTCCGGGGGTTTTTACACTGTGGATGAAACCCAGCAGGTGATTGTTACGCAGTTTGGCAGGGCGATCGGGGAGCCAAAAAAAGACTCCGGGCTCTATCTCAAGATTCCTTTTATTCAGCATGTCAACTATTTTCCGAAGAACCTTCAGGAGTGGGATGGCGATCCAGGACAAATCCCGACGTTAGACAAGACATTTATCTGGGTGGACACTTTTGCCAGATGGAAGATTGTTGATCCTCTTGCCTTCTTTCAGACCGTGAATAATGTGACAGGCGCTTTGGGGCGCCTTGACGACATCATCGATCCGGCGGTGCGTAATTTAATTACCTCGTATCCTCTCATAGAGACTGTGCGCCGAACAAACCGAGAACTCGACACTTTTGAACTCGGTCTGGAAGAGGAAGAGATGAAGGACAAAAGACAACTGGGCACAGTCAAGTTTGGCCGGGAAGAAATAAGCAAGGGGATTATGGAGCAGGCTCAGCCAAAGCTCGCCAAGTTCGGCATTCAGCTGGTTGATGTCAAGATCAAGCGGATCAATTATGTGGAGCAGGTTCAGAGGTCGGTTTTTGGACGGATGGTTGCAGAGCGGAACCAGATCGCTGAAAAGTTCCGTTCCGAAGGCAAAGGAGAGGCCCGGAAGATCGAGGGAGATAAGGTAAGGGAGATGAAACGGATTACCTCTGGGGCCTACAAAACAGCCCAGGAGATCAAGGGCAAAGCCGATGCCACTGCGACAAAGATATATGCTAAGGCCTACGGGCTTGATCCTGATTTCTATTCTTTTGTGAATACCCTTGATATGTACAAGGAAACCCTGGATAAAGAGACCTCACTGATTCTTTCTACAGATGCTGATTTTTTCAAGTATTTGAAAGGATATACTGGTAAGTAGCACGAGGTCGGGAGCAAGTTAATTCGCCCAGGGCTTGTATCGTTCGGGCCACAGGCCTTGTCTCGTAAAACTTACAAGATAACAAAGGACAAGAAAGGCACCGTGCTTGTTTGATCTCTGCCGGTGCCTTTTGCTTGGTGAAAACAAGGCGGATTTCATCTCCATCATTTCTTCCTTCTTTGGTGGCGGGTGCGAGCCAGCAACTTCTTGTGCTTGTGCTTGCGCATCTTTTTCTTGCGTTTCTTAATAACACTTCCCACAGCATCACCTCCATTCTATTCTATTGACATTCAGATCATATTTATTACATTGCAAAAGGTATGTCCATATTTTTTCTTCTCGACTCCGCTCACTTTCCTGCTTCGGGGTGAGCTATTCGCCGCCAGCGTGCAAAAACAAGAGTGGCTAAAGTGACAAGAGCGTGCTAACATATAAAGATATAATGAACTCCCACCCTTCAGGGCAGCAGCGGCTTCACATGCAAGGACTTGAATGTTTCCAGGAAGGTGAGCTGGAGATCGTCAATGAGGCGGTTGCCATTGCCGAGGAGATGACCAGCAATGCCTACAAGATGTCTTCGGCGGAATGGAAGGGTCAGCATTATGATGTCAAGACCCTGGCAGACCTGACCCCTGACGAGGTTGTACACGGACCCTTTGCGCAGATAATAAGGTATGTTGGGCGCAAGACCGAAGCTTCGCTCAGTTCCTCAGAGTATGATTTCTATAAGTTATGCCTTCAGGACCATACCATACTTTGTGCCCTCAAAGAATTTTCTGAGCTGCGCTTGTTTCCGTTCGTGCTTTACATTGTGACCCACGAAATGATCCATGTCATAAGATTTGTGAAGTTCCTTCAAGCCTTTGATGCGTCAGAAGCAGATAAGATAATAGAAGAGGCCCGAGTTCATGAAAAGACCCGGACCGTTTTGAGACCGGCACAGATCCATGACATGGGCCCTGTATTTGATTTTTACAGGGCCTGGCATGGGCCGCTTGATGATCTAAAGGACATAGAGTGAGGAACAATTTCGCTTTATTGCGATTTTGTTCCTTGACAAACACCATCTGATTATTATTCTATATGGGGTTTGGGTGGTAAGGAGGCACGAGGATGCCCATTTACGAATATGAGTGCACAAGGTGCGGCAGGACTGAAGAGGCTTTACAGAAGTTCTCGGACAGGCCGCTGAAGACCTGTAAGTATTGTTCCGGTAAACTTCAGAAACTGATGTCTCAAAGCACCTTCCACCTCAAGGGAACCGGCTGGTATGCGACTGACTATGCTAATAAATCGGGGAGTTCGTCCCCCAAAAGAAAGGACAAGAAACCAGATACCGGGCCCGAATCTTCCAAAAAGCCCGAGTCAAAGGAGTGAGAGTGACCCAAGGCCAATACCCATCTATTAGTTTATGGCCATGATCATGTTTGGGATATTTTTTCGGACACATATAAGTTTTTTTCATGCCCAGAAGGTTCTGAATTTGCAATATTAAAACTATATACAAATATCGCGAAAGGGGGTGGCAACAAGGCTCTTGTTGTTTGAGAGCTAACAGGATCTGCCGAAGGCGGATCAGTACGTAGTATACGAAAAATTTTTAAGAAGAAGGAGAATTAGCACCATGAAGATTAGACCATTACAGGACCGAATTCTCGTGAAACGTCTTGAAGAGAAAGAAACAACCAAAGGGGGCATTATTATTCCCGACACAGCGAAAGAAAAACCCTCTGAAGGCCTGGTAATTGCGGTTGGCAAGGGGAAAGTCATGGAAGATGGTACCAAACTGCCCCTGGATGTCAAAAAGAAGGACCGGATACTCTTTGATAAATACCGGGGTAGCGACATAAAGATTGAGGGTGAGGAATATCTTATCATGCGGGAAGATGATGTACTGGGAGTTATTGAGAAGTAGGAAAAGACAGCTCCCCTGGGCACCAAACAAGTGCCCCGGTTGTCTATAACCCAGTAGTAACAAAAAATCTTAAGGAGGATGTATCAAGATGGCTGCAAAACAGATAAAGTATGACATGAAGGCCAGGGAGGCCGTTCTGAAAGGTATTAACACCTTGTCAGATGCGGTCAAGATAACCCTGGGCCCTCGGGGCAGGAACGTGATTCTGGAGAAATCGTGGGGTGTTCCGACCGTGACCAAGGATGGCGTTACCGTAGCCAAGGAGATTGAGTTGGAGGACAAGTTTGAGAACATGGGCGCACAGATGGTTAAGGAGGTCGCCAGTAAGACCAGTGATGTAGCGGGTGATGGGACCACCACTGCCACCATACTTGCCCAGTCCATCTATAACGAGGGCCAGAAGCTCGTAGCTGCAGGTAATGATCCCATGGCAATCAAGCGGGGTATTGATAAGGCTGTGGATGTGGTTGTTTCAGAGCTGGCAAAGATGAGCAAACCGACCAAGGATCAACGGGAGATCGCCCAGGTGGGCTGTATCTCGGCCAATAATGATGAAACCATTGGAAACATCATTGCAGCGGCTATGAATAAGGTCGGTAAAGAGGGCGTCATCACAGTGGAAGAGGCAAAGAGTATGGAAACCACCCTCGAAGTAGTAGAGGGAATGCAATTCGATCGGGGTTATCTATCCCCCTATTTTGTAACAGATCCTGAGAAGATGGAGGTCTCGCTTCAGGACCCTTACATATTGATTCACGAAAAGAAGATCAGCGTGATGAAGGACCTCCTCCCCATACTTGAACAGGTTGCCAAGATGGGAAAACCCCTTGTGATCATTGCTGAGGATTTGGAAGGAGAGGCCCTGGCTACGCTGGTGGTCAATAAACTGCGGGGAACACTTCAATGCGCGGCTGTCAAAGCTCCAGGCTTTGGGGATCGAAGAAAGGCTATGTTGGAGGACATCGCTATTCTGACTGGTGGCCAGGCGGTTTCCGAAGACTTGGGTATCAAGCTGGAGAACATCACGGTTTCGGATCTCGGAAGGGCCAAGCGGTTGACCATTGATAAGGATAATACGATCATTGTGGACGGTGCCGGGTCACGCTCCGCCTTAGAAGGCCGCGTGCGCCAGATCAGGGCTCAGATCGATGAAACCACATCCGACTATGATAAGGAGAAGCTCCAGGAGCGACTGGCTAAGCTGATAGGCGGCGTAGCTGTCATTAACGTGGGCGCTGCAACCGAGCCTGAAATGAAGGAGAAGAAGGCGCGTGTGGAGGATGCCTTGAACGCCACCCGCGCTGCTGTAGAGGAGGGGATCGTAGCGGGTGGTGGTGTGGCCCTTGTTCGGTGCATCCCTGCACTCGATAAGATAAAGATTAAGGCAGCCCAGAAGATCGGTGCCAGGATTGTGCAGCGAGCCATGGAAGAACCGCTTCGCCAGATCGTCGAAAACGCAGGCTATGAAGGTTCTGTAGTTGTGAACAAGGTGAAAGACGAAAAGGGTGCTTTTGGCTTCAATGCTGATACGGAGAAATACGAAGATCTCATGGAGTCGGGCGTAATCGATCCCACCAAGGTTGTTCGTTATGCAGTTCAAAACGCAGCGAGCGTGGCTGGGCTACTGCTGACCACCGAAGCCATGGTGGCCGAAAAACCAGAAGAGAAGAAGGATATGCCTGCTATGCCTCCAGGTGGCGGCATGGGCGGCATGGGCGGCGGAATGTACTAAAGGTGCCGCCAGTCCTTAAGTGCAAAGCTTCAAACGAAGGCCCTCGTGCACAGGCACGGGGGCCTTTTTTGTGTTAAGCCCATTTGGTGTTAGCTGAAAGCCAGAAGTCCTTTTCTTGCTTTGAGCTTCTTATGGCCCGTTGACGGGCCAAACGGTCAATCCGGTTGAACGAGATAGACAGACCCCTTGAACAACTAGAGACGTTATGATATTTGCATGCTTGGCTTATGTTAAGAGTTGGAGAATGTTGTGGACTATAAACAGACCCTAAACCTTCCAAAGACCGCCTTTCCCATGAAGGCCAGTCTCTCTCAACGAGAACCGGAGGTCCTAAAAAAATGGGAGGCGATAGGACTCTATGGTCAGATTAGAAAATCGTCTACGGGTAGGCCTCGGTTCGTCCTGCATGATGGGCCGCCTTATGCCAATGGAAACATTCACACTGGTACGGCCCTTAACAAAATCTTGAAGGATATAGTAATCCGATCCCGTCAGATGAACGGATTTGACGCGCCCTATGTGCCGGGTTGGGACTGTCATGGTCTTCCCATAGAACACCAGGTTGACCAGGAGCTTGGTGTCAAGAAAAAGGAAATGAGCCAGATTGAGATCCGAGGGCATTGCCGGGCCTATGCTGAAAAATACATCAAGGTCCAGAAAGAAGAGTTTAAGAGACTTGGCGTGATCGGTGAGTGGGGGAATCCTTATCTCACCATGGAAAACAGTTATGTGGCTACGATTGTAAGAGAGTTTGGGAAATTTGCCCTGAATGGAAGCCTTCATAAGAGCAAGAAGCCTATCTACTGGTGTAGTGCATGCAAGACCGCTCTGGCAGAAGCAGAAGTTGAATACCACGTTCGTACGTCGCCATCGATCTACGTAAAGTTTCCTTTGCTCTCTGATATCAGCGGCGCCTATCCTTTCCTTTCGGGGAAAAAGGTCTACCTGACTATCTGGACAACGACTCCATGGACGATTCCGGCCAACCTGGCGGTGGCCCTTCATCCAGATTTCGAGTATGCAGCGGTATACGTAGGCGACGATCAGGTCTATGTGCTGGCCAGTGATCTCCTGGAAAGTAGTATGGAGGCGTTTGGGATCGCTGATTATGAGGTCCTGGGGCAAGTCGATCCAAAGATACTGGAGGGCAAACATTGCCGTCACCCGATTTATGATCACCAGTCCTTGATTGTGCTGGCTCGTCACGTGACTCTGGAGAGCGGAACAGGGTGTGTGCATACCGCTCCGGGTCATGGGCGCGAAGACTACGAGGTCGGCTTAGCATATGATCTGGAGATTTATTCCCCCGTGGATGACGATGGTCGATTTACTGATGCTGATTTCTTTTCAGGCATGTTTGTCTTTGATGCCAATACTGCGGTTGTCGCCAAACTTGAAGAACTTGACATGCTCATCAGCAAAGGGAGCATAGAACATACGTATCCGCACTGCTGGCGGTGCAAGGAGCCCGTGATCTTCCGAGCCACAGAGCAGTGGTTTATCTCCATGGAAAAGGTGGGGCTGAGACAAAAGGCCCTGAAGTGTATTGACGAGGTCACCTGGATTCCGGCTTGG
>JAUWXJ010000178.1 GCA_030616425.1 Desulfobacterales bacterium
AAAAATAATCGAGCCCTGCTCACCTTCAAGTCGAGTTTATCCCGGCCTGATACTCAATTCAAAGTACACCGAGAAATAGAGGTAGAAGTGGATGATTTTGATGCGTGCCACTCTATTCTGGAGGGACTCGGATTTCACCCAGAGCAGGCCTATGAGAAATGGAGAGAGACCTTTGTCATTAATAATACAGAACTCCTCATCGACACTATGCCCTATGGCATGTTCCTGGAAATAGAGGGAGAAAAAGCTCATATCCGCAACCTGGCAAATAAGCTCGGTCTGAAGTGGCAAGAAAGGATCTTGCTGAATTACCTGGAAATATTTGAAATTGTTCAGCGCGAAGAGCGACTCCCTTTCAGGGATATAACCTTTGAGAACTTTAAAACAACCCGCTTGGACATAAGAAAACATCTCCATTTGCTTTACGCGGGGTGAACCTTGGGGCCAACTTGGGTGGCACGATGAAGAGACTATCGGTATTGTCGCTCAATCTGCGGTTTGGCCTTGCTGACGATGGGCCCAATGCATGGGGCCATCGAAAAGAAAGTGTGGTCAAACTCTTCAGGAAACATAATCCTGATTTTATTGCCACCCAGGAGGCCAATTATTTCCAGATCGATTTCCTGGCCGAAAACCTATCCGAATATAATTACATAGGGAAACGATATCCTGGGCCTGATTTCTGGCAAAACAACATACTCTTTTATCGAAACACGATTCCCTGCAAGGCTGATCTCCACTTTTTCTTAAGTGAAACACCCCATGTCCCGAGCCGGTCTTTTGGAAGCAGGTTTCCGAGACAGGCTACCCTGGGACTTTTCCAGTTCAACAGCAAACCCTTGATCTGTATTGACACCCACTTTGATTTTGCCACGCCCGCCCAGATGGGGGCAGTCCGTGTGATCAATGAAAAACTGGCGTCATATGATCATAAGATTCCAATCATTCTCATGGGCGATTTTAACGCCACGCCCGAGAGCTTTTGCTATCAATGGCTCGTGGGAAAAGAGGTGAATGGGGGAGGTGGCCTCGACTTTAATGAGACCTTTAAGACTCCCTATCCCAGCACACACCATCGGTTCACCGGAGAGCCGACCGGCGATTATATTGACTGGATCCTCTTTAAGGGGCCTCTCCGTCTCAGGGAGTGTGAGGTCCTGCAAGGGCCGATAGACGGGAGCTACCCTTCAGACCATTTTCCTGTTATAGCCGTCTTCGACTTATAACTGACATGCAGTCAACACCATATAGGTAGAAAAATTAGCAATAGCCGAGGAAGATGAACTCGTAAAAAGTCGAAAAACACGTCATTGCGAGCGGAGCGAAGCAATCTCGTATACAATAACTGGTTGTATTTATTAGATTGCTTCGTCGTTGTACTCCTCGCAATGACCAGGATCGGGACTTTTTACGAAATCGTCGAGGAAAAGCGTGAGCTAAAGGAGTCCCATTATGCTGACAGAGAGACAATTGGATAGATATGCAGATGTTCTGCTGTGGGGTCTGAGGACTTCAAGGGCAGGCAAGTACAAAAAAAATGACATCGTTTTGATCCGATACGATCTGGCCGCCATTAAGCTGGCCGAGCGGCTTCAGGCCAAGATCCTTGATATGGGGATGCATCCGGCTCTGCGCATGGGCCTGACATCTGAAATGGAGTCTGTTTTCTACAAGAAGGCCAACAACAAGCAACTCGTTTTTCTAGTACCCGGAGGAAAGGAACTCCATCAACATCTAAACGGCAGCATATATCTTTATGCGCCAGAATCTTTGAGCCATCTTAGTGACATAGACCCTAGAAGGATTGCAAAAACGATTGTGGCAAGGAAACCTCTGCGTGACATTCTTCATAAACGGGAAGAAAAGGGGACGTTTGGGTGGACCCTCTGTATATTGCCAACTCCAGAGCTGGCAAAGCAGGCAGGGCATACCATGAAGCAATACACAAATCAGGTCATTAAAGCATGTTATCTCAATAAAACTGATCCGGTTCAAGCATGGAAGACCATCCACAAAGATGCCATGGCCGTAAAAAAGTGGATGAACAGCATGGAGGTGAAATACTACCATATAGAGTCAGAATCTATTGATCTGATAATTACCCCGGGGAAGCACAGAAAGTGGATCGGAATCGGGGGCCACAACATCCCGAGTTTTGAAATCTTTATTTCCCCGGACTGGAGGGGGACCAAAGGGGTCTATTTTGCCAACCTACCATCTTTCCGAAGCGGAAATCGTGTAGAGGGTGTGAGACTGGAATTCAAAAGCGGCAAAGCTGTCAAGATTGAAGCGAAAAAAGGGGAGGGTTTTGTTATCAAACAACTATCCATGGATAGAGGCGCAAACAAGGTCGGGGAGTTTTCTTTGACTGACAAAAGGTTCTCCAAGATCGATAAATTCATGGCAAACACCCTTTATGACGAAAACTATGGCGGACGTTATGGAAACTGTCATGTAGCTTTGGGTGCGTCATATTCGGACAGTTACGATGGTAAACCTGCTAAATTAACAAAAGGGATGAAGACAAAACTGGGGTTGAACGATTCCGCGCTTCACTGGGATCTTGTGAACACCGAGAGAAAAAGAGTAACCGCCCACCTGACTTCCGGGGAAAAGGTCGTTGTGTACGAAAATGGGATATTCAAATTAGGTTAGACGTGATGCAAAGGATTATCTGGGCAATCTGCTGCATTTTTTTGATGGGCTGCGCAAGCCATAGGCTTGACTGGCAATCGCCGTATAGAGAACTTTCTTCTCTTGAAAAAGGCGACATCCTTCATGTGCCAACAGGGACTACAGTAACCAAAGAGCAATTAGTCAATATGCTAGGGGGAGCAAGAGTAATCTATGTAGGTGAAGCGCATGATAATATTAATAGCCATAAAGTACAGATAGAAATTCTAAAGGCACTTGCACAGCGCAATCCCGAGAAGATAGCCGTAGGCATGGAAATGCTAAAAAGGTCTTCACAGGAGTCTGCTGATCAGTGGATATCTGGAGAACTTAATGAAAAAGATTTCGTGAAAGTATGGGTTGAAGACTGGAGTAATGACTTTCAATATTACCGATCTATCTTGCATTATATGAAAGAGCACAAAATACCCCTCGTGGCCCTTCGCACCCCTGACGAATGGATAGAACAAATAAAAAAGACTGAATCTGCCGATGAGCTGCCTGTCGAGAGCCTCAAGGTCGAGCGAAAAGAGAATGAAAAAAGGCTTCCACAAATGGACTTTCAAGATTCCTACCACCAGGCTCACGTGAAGGCCATTTTCAGCAAACATCCAGGGGGTAGCCAACGTTTTGATGATTTTTATAAGATTCAGGTGTTATGGGATGAATCTATGGCCAAAAGTATAGTCGAATACCTTGAAAGTGAACAGGGCCAAGACAAACAAATATTGATCTTCACAGGCACTCAGCATATTGAATACGGCTTTGGTATCCCCCGTCGGGTCTTTCGTCGCCTTCCATTGCCATATGCCATTGTTTTACCCATGACAGTTCATATTCCCCCTGAGAAAAAGCACAAATTGATGAAAGTTGCCCTTCCTGAGATTCCACTGCAACTGGGAGACTTTGTCTGGATTGTAAGCTACGAGGATCTCGATGAGGAAAAAGTGTATCTGGGAGTCATGGTTCGAGACACTGATGACGGCGTAAAAGTGTTTGGAACACTTAAGGGCTCAACATCGGAAAAAGCGGGACTACAAAAAAATGATATAATAACAGCCCTGGACGGAGAGCCAATTGAAACAAATTTTGATCTAACCTATTTGATCGGCCTCAAAAAGCCGGGCGACAAAGGGGTCATAGAAGTATTACGAGACAATGAACCGCTGCACTTTGAAGTTACTTTTCAGGTGAGTCATCATTCGCGGGCTTCGCCCTAAGTGGCGTATTGGAGTAATGGAGTGATGGGGCGGGAGGAAAAGAATAATTCTTCCGCTCGTGCCACCCATTACTCCAACACTCCAACGCTCCATTATTCCATGTGAATGGCAATAACCTGTTGCTACCAAAGGAGCTATGATTTCCATATGCTGTAGAAACAGAATGTTAAATTACCGAGTTTGGATCCTTCTCGCCTTTTCCCTAGCGGCTTGCAGCCGGTCCCCATCCGGTCCGCCCCTTGATCCTTACATCGAGGATTTAAAGCTGACCAAATTGGTCACAGGTGATGAAGCTATCAAAGCTATAGACAAGCTTCATGGGAGGCCCATCAATGTGGTTCGGGGTTTTATAGCACATTACGAGGGTGTTCATGACAAAGCGACCATATGGGTATCTGAGCCAACCTCTCAAGAACTTGCGCAAAAGCAGCTTGCCGCTATGCTTCATAAGATGAAAAGCAATAGAAGGTTACCTTTTCGCAATTATCGCGTTTTGGACACACAGGGTATAAGAGTTATTGCGTTTGATGGCACGGAGCAGATTCACTATATCTTCAGAGACAACAAATGGGTCTATTGGATTAGTGCGGATACAAACAGGATAGACAAAATTTTGAGGCATATACTAAAGTCTAGATAAACAATAACTAGTAGTTAGATTTAAAAATATAATTTCATCGGG
>JAUWXJ010000113.1 GCA_030616425.1 Desulfobacterales bacterium
TCAAGCAGAAACTCCATGCTGTCTATTGGATTCAAAGATGCGAGGAGTTTTCTCAAAATCCAAACCCGGTTCAATACCTCCGGCTCAAGGAGTAGTTCCTCTTTCCGAGTCCCTGACCGATTTATGTCTATGGCAGGGAAGATACGCTTGTCTGATATCTTTCGGTCCAACTGCAATTCCAAGTTACCGGTCCCCTTGAACTCTTCAAAGATGACTTCATCCATTCGGCTTCCAGTATCAATCAGAGCTGTAGCAATGATCGTAAGGCTCCCACCCTCCTCAATATTACGGGCAGCGCCAAAGAAGCGTTTTGGGCGATGTAGCGCATTAGAATCAACCCCACCTGAGAGTATCTTACCGCTCGGAGGCACCACAGTGTTGTAGGCGCGGGCAAGGCGGGTAATACTGTCCAAGAGAATGACTACATCTCGTTGATGTTCAACCAGGCGTCGCGCCTTCTCAAGGACCATTTCCGCCACCTGGACATGCCTTTGAGGGGGCTCATCAAAGGTAGAGCTGATCACCTCAGCATTCACCGAACGCTCCATGTCGGTCACCTCTTCTGGTCGCTCGTCAATGAGTAAGACGATCAGCACGATATTCTTGTGGTTGGCATTAATACTATTGGCAATGTCTTGTAGTAACATGGTTTTGCCTGTCCTAGGCGCTGAAACGATCAGGCCTCTCTGGCCAAACCCGATCGGTGTCAACAGGTCCATGATCCGCACGCAATAGTTATCTGGTTCCCTTTCCAGAATTATCCTTTCCTCTGGATAGAGTGGAGTAAGATTGTCGAAGAGGATCTTTTCCCGCGATTTCTCGGGGTCCTCATAGTTTACTGCCTCCACCTTCAACAATGCAAAATACCGCTCGCCATTCTTAGGCGGCCGGATTTGCCCTGAAACCGTGTCCCCGGTACGAAGGCTAAAACGCCGAATCTGGGAGGGTGAAATGTAAATGTCGTCAGGGCCCGGCAAATAGCTGTAATCGGGCGCCCTCAGAAAGCCGAAGCCATCAGGTAATGTTTCAAGCACGCCCTCACCATAAATCAGGCCATTCTTCTCTTTTTGGGCCTGCAGAAGCCCAAAAATCAACTCCTGCTTTCGCATACCTGAGGCGCCTTCCAGGTTAAAGTCTTTGGCCATTTTGGTAAGTTCGGCTACTTTCTTAGCCTTTAGCTCCACTAAGTTCATCGAATCACTTCCTTTGAATTGGTTGAACCGCAAAAGCGAGCGCATTCCCCGTAGCTTGCTGCGGGGTTAGCGAGCGAATCTAAAAATAGTAAACTTCCTTACGGTCGAAGATTCCCTGCAGCTTGCTGCAGGGTTCTTCAATTGGTTATAAGAGGATTAAAAACGGTATATTTGTAGCCTTGCGGATGAACCGCATAAGGAGTTGCAAAACATCACCTCTTGTTCAATCTCTGTGTCAGACCCAGATTCTGGCCATCAGGATAATACTCAAAGTATTCCTGCGGCTGCACGAAGTGAAGCGTGAGCACTAAATCTTGGGTTGCCTCGATCTTGAACAAGATCGAACGTTTTACGCAGGTCTAATAAGACTATTAACTAATCATGCCTACATTGCACTAGCGCGCTGTAAAAAATGGCTGGTTCCTCTTATTGAAAAACAATGGGGATAAGGGGCAGCGTCCTTTAGTTTACGCTCTATTGCATGCAGAAGTTATTGGATGTTTCCTCTATGCTCTCCCAGGTAGGCCTTACTTTATGTCATGCTATAACACGTTTCTCAACGTGTCAACCCTTTTCAAGCATCTTTTGTTATTTTCTTGTAGATTTCCGCGACAGCAACTCCCATCTCTTCAAGTGATCCCCGGTTTTCCATAATGTAGTCAGCATATGATCGCTTCTTTTCTGCTGGCATCTGGATGTCCAACAGGGCCTGAGCCTCTGCAGCAGATGAGCCGTCACGGGCCATCAACCGGCTCTTTTGCAAATCTGGGCTGGCTTCGACAAGGACCACCACATCAAACTGGTCTTGAATCCCGAGTTCGATGAGAAGGGGAACCTCTACTACCACAACGACCTCTTCGCCGCGAGACCCGATAGCAGCAACCTTCTTCCCAAAAAGCCTGAATATCTCAGGATGAGTTAGCCTCTCCAGGACCTCGCGCCCTTTGGCATCTTTTGTAATGATCTCTCTGAGCTTACTTCTATCCAAGCTGCCATCGGCTCTAAGTACACCTTTGCCAAAGTAATCTATGATAGCCTGAAGAACGGGTGAGTCTGGCTTTACGGCTTCACGGGCCAACTCATCCAGGCTAATCACATGTGCGCCTAGCCGTCCGAAACAGCTGCACACCACTGTTTTACCCGCACCTGCCCCGCCAGTCACTGCAACTTTCAGCATGTTTTCCTATTCTAACCTCAAGGGGTAAAGAAAATCGCAGAATCCGCCTGAGGCGGGTCAAACCAAACGAGGAAAGGAGTTTTGAAACCAGTTCTAGTGCCCTGTCCCGGAAATATATTTCATAATTAGGGAGCCAGAGGCCAAAGTCTTTTGCGAGGGACATTGAGCATTTTGGGAGAAAAGCACTTGAGACGTTCAGCGTTAAGAAATTCTAACTGTTTGATCCCGCATGGCGGGAGAGTTTTAGAATTTTAGCTGAACGTTTCAAGTGCACCCAAAATGCTCACAGAGCGAGCAAAACGGCCTGGCCTTGAGCATCTTTAGTACTTAGGACTTTTGAAAGTTATCCCTGGGACGCAACACTAGCATACCGGTCAAAGGCATTGGACACCGAGGTGAAATGGTTTTCCTTACCCCCACCCTTACTCCCTCCTTTCAGGTCTGAGGCCCCGGACCGCGGCACCTGCTTGCCACATCTCGGAATCTTTCATCTCATCCAATTCTTCCCTAAGCCTCTTACTGTAGTCCGGTGCACTATTAGCTTCCAGCACAATTCTAGTCTCCTCGCCAGAAACTACGCGCTGGTACAGCTCCTCGAAAAGCGGTGTCACCGCATCACGGAATCTCGGTTTCCAATCCAGGGCACCCCTTTGGGCTGTCGTGCTGCAGTTGGCATACATCCAATCCATCCCCTTTTCAGCCACCAGTCGAATAAGGCTCTGGGTCAGCTCTTCTACGGTCTCATTGAATGCCTCGCTCGGGCTGTGTCCGTGTTTGCGCAGCACATTGTATTGGGCCTCAAAAATGCCCGCCAAGCAACCCATCAGTACTCCTCGTTCTCCTGTTAGATCACTGTGAACCTCTTTTTCAAAGGTGGTGGGAAAAAGGTATCCAGAGCCAATGGCGATCCCCACAGCAAAAGTCCTTTGTTCTGCCCTGCCGGTGAAATCCTGAAAGACGGCATAGCTGGCATTGATGCCGCTTCCGTCCAAGAAATTTGACCTGACACTTCTTCCTGACCCCTTAGGCGCAACGAGAATCACATCAATATTGTCAGGAGGAACAACCCCGGTCTGATCCCTGTACACGATGGAAAATCCGTGGGAAAAATAAAGGGCATCCCCCTCTTTCAAGCAAGGCTTGATCTTTGGCCAGGCTGCCATCTGGCCTGCATCTGACACCAGATATTGAACAATAGTCCCCCGTTCAGCCGCCTCTTCCAGCGTGAAGAGGGTGTCGCCTGGCACAAAATCGTCTTGGATAGCCTTTTCCCAGCATTGCCCCCCTTTCCGCTGGCCTACAATCACGGGAATCCCGTTATCCCTCATGTTCAGCGCCTGTGCAGGGCCTTGTACCCCGTATCCGAGTACAGCCACGGTTTCGTCAACCAATACCTCCTTAGCCCTTTTTAGAGGGAACTCTTCCAAGGTAACCACTTCCTCTACCACACCACCAAAATCAATCTTTGCCATGGCTGTTCTCCTTCTTATCAGAATTATTCTTTGACAACAGTAAAGTTGCGCAAAATTGCTTATTTTATGGCTTCTTCTCTTGGTCGCTTTTTCTTGAGAAGTAAGGTAGGTGAAATAGAACTTTGACTCAAAGGTTTGTAACTATCTACCTCTAAGTTTCTTTTCACGGGCCAGGGCTATAGCACCTGTGCGGGCAATCTCTTTGATCCCCACAGGCCTCAATAGTCCCAAAATCGCCGATAGCTTCTCGGCTGTGCCGGTGACCTCAATGGTGTAGTGACTGGGACTCACGTCAACCACCTTGCACCTGAATATATCGACGATTCTCAATATTTCCGGCCTGTGCTCCGCCTTTGCCTTGACTTTGATCAAAGCCATTTCTCGGTCCACATATTCTGTCCCGGTTAGGTCATACAGCTTGATGACGTTAATCAGTTTGTTAAGATGCTTCTTGATCTGCTCAGCAACAGCATCATCTCCCCTTGTAACAAGAGTTATACGGGAAACAGAAGGGTCCAGGGTCTCTGCCACACAAAGGCTTTCTATGTTGAAACCACGGCCGCTGAACAGGCCTGCTACCCTGGAAAGAACTCCCGGTTCATTGTCAACCAGCAACGATATAGTATGTTTCTGCATGATTCGTCTCCGTTCTAAGCCAAAAGCATTTCGGTTATGGCTGCCCCTGCAGGAACCATGGGGTATACACCTTCTTCACGAGCCACCCAAAAGTCCATGAAAGCCGGGCCGGGGCTATCCAGGCCTTGCTTGAGCACAGCCTCGACCTCTCGTGGCTTTGTAGCCTTTAAGCCTAGGGCACCGTATGACTCGGCAAGCTTTGCAAAATCAGGGGCGTGTTTCATATCTGTAGCAGTATAGCGTTTTCCATAGAAGAGTTCCTGCCACTGCCTTACCATCCCCAGATACCTGTTGTTTAAGATGACCACCTTGACCGGCAACTTGTATTGCACAGCCGTGGCCAGTTCCTGGATATTCATCTGAATACTACCGTCCCCCGCCACGTCCACTACCAGTCTGTCCGGACAAGCCACCTGGGCTCCAATAGCAGCAGGGAAACCAAAGCCCATACACCCGAGTCCGCCGGAGGTGATGAAACAGTGAGGACGATCAAAGTGATAATACTGGGCTGTCCACATCTGGTTTTGTCCCACCTCAGTGGTAATAATGGCCTTGCCATTTGTCAATTCGTACAGCTTCTCAACTACATATTGGGGTTTGATAATATTTTTTTGCTCATATTTTAAAGGCGTTGTATCTTTCCAGTTTTGTATTTTATCAAGCCAAGGCTTGCGCGCTCTTTTGGTAAACTTTACTTTCTCCCGGACAAGGATACGGTTAAGCTCCCTCAGCGATGTCTTGCAGTCACCCACTATGGGAACCGTGACCGGGATATTCTTACTGATAGAAGTCGGGTCGATGTCAACATGGATGATCTTGGCATTTGGTGCAAATGTCTCAACCCTTCCCGTTACCCTGTCATCAAAGCGCACACCGATGCCGATAAGCAGATCGCATGCCCCAATGGCCATATTTGCCCGATATGTACCGTGCATCCCCAGCATGCCCAGCCAGAGAGGATCGGTTCCGGGAAAACTGCCAAGGCCCATCAAAGAGGCTGTGACCGGAGCATGCAACTTCTTAGCAAACTTCGTCAACTCATTGGATCCTCCCGAAAGAATCACCCCGCCTCCCGAAAAAACAACCGGCCTTTTTGCTCCCTTTATCAGCGTCACAGCCCGCTGCAACTGTTTAGTATTGGGCTTGTATGTCGGGCTGTAGGAAGGGATGTCAGGCTGCGGCAAGGGCTTGTACCTTGCTTTTCCTTGGGTAACGTCCTTCGGAAGATCTACCAGTACCGGACCCGGCCGGCCTGATCGCGCAATATGGAATGCCTCCCTCAGCACCCGTGCCAGATCCTCTGTACGTTTCACAAGATAGTTATGCTTGGTGCAAGGCCTGGTGATCCCTACGATATCGACTTCCTGAAAGGCATCGTTTCCGATGAGTGCAGTAGGCACCTGACCTGTTAGCACAACCACCGGAATAGAATCCATATAGGCAGAGGCAATCCCGCTGACAGTGTTGGTAGCCCCTGGACCGGAGGTCACCAGACAAACGCCCACTCTCTTCTTTGCCCGCGCATAGCCGTCTGCTGCATGGATAGCCCCCTGTTCATGACGAACCAGGATGTACTGTATGTCTGTCCTGCTCAGTTCATCAAAAATGTCAATGACAACTCCACCCGGGAAGCCAAAGATAGTGTCCACACCCTCCTGCTTCAGGACTGCCATGATTATTTGCGCTCCTGTCAGTGTTTTCAATGTATCTCCTCCCAATTGCGTTTGTTGTGTTTGTTGGGTTGCTTCTGTTTCATTGTGCTCCTCAGCTATTAATCCAATAAACCCAACGAACTCAATGAACCCGATAAACTCAATAGACTCACCTTACCACAGCCCCCTCACTACCTGAAGAGACCGCACGAGCGTATCGCGCCATGTACCCTTTCGATATCTTCGGTTCAGGGGGACGCCATTTTGAGAGCCTCTTCTCAATCTCCTTTTCCGCAACCTTCAAGGTGATAAGCCGCTTGGGAATATTGATGGCGACCCTGTCCCCATCCTGAATAATGGCAATCGGCCCGCCCTCCATGGCCTCAGGTGAGACATGTCCTATGGCTGCACCACGTGTACCACCTGAAAACCTGCCGTCAGTAATCAAGGCCACATCAGCATCAAGGCCCATACCCGCAATGGCGGATGTAGGCACCAGCATCTCGCGCATCCCCGGTCCGCCCTTTGGCCCCTCATAGCGGATGATCACCACGTCTCCTTTCTTTATTCTCCCCGCCATGATGGCAGAGGTGGCTTCTTCCTCGCTGTCAAACACGCGGGCCGGACCTTCATGGCGAAGCATCCGCCGCACCACAGCCGATTGCTTCACCACACACCCGGAGGAAGCCAGGTTGCCAAACAGCACCGCAAGGCCTCCCTGCTTGTGGTATGGTCTTTCCAGGGAACGAATCACGCTCTTGTCCTTGATCCGGCTATTCTTAATATTCTCTTTTACTGAGCCACCCGTAACTGTAATGCAGCCGGTATGTATCAGCCGTTTGCGAGAAAGTTCCTTAATCACAGCGCTTACACCACCTGCCCGATCAAGGTCCTCTATATGATCTTTTCCTGCTGGGCTCAGATTGCAAAGGTGAGGTGTCTTTTGACTGATTCGATTAAAGCTATCAAGATTCAGATCTACGCCCACCTCCTGTGCAATCGCCATCAAATGGAGGACCGTGTTGGTGGAGCACCCCAGGGCCATATCTACGACCATTGCATTCTCAAATGCCCTCTTTGTCATGATCTTCTTGGGAGTTATCCTCCTCTTCAAGAGCATCACGCTCTTCATCCCTGCTTCTTTAGCCAAGCGTGTGCGAGCAGCCATAACCGCCGGGATGGTGCCGTTGCCTGGAAGCCCCATCCCTATTGCCTCGGTCAGGCAATTCATGGAATTGGCTGTGAACATGCCTGCACATGAACCACATGTGGGACAGGCACAATCTTCTATGTCGGCCAGCTCCTCTTGACTCATCCTGCCTGAGTGCACCGCCCCCACTGCTTCAAACACACTGACAAGATCTATCTTCTTTCCCTCGCGGTCACCGGCCAGCATTGGTCCCCCGCTGACCACAACCGTGGGTAAGTTCAGCCGGGCAGCCGCCATTAGCATACCGGGCACGATCTTGTCACAGTTTGTAACCATCACCATAGCATCAAA
>JAUWXJ010000167.1 GCA_030616425.1 Desulfobacterales bacterium
AGGAAGAGCTTCGTCTTATGTATGTAGCGGCTACTCGTTCAAAAGAAAACCTCTACTTCACCTATCCGATCAACATACACGATCGGGGTACGGGGATGGTCTTTTCGAGGCCCTCCAGATTCATTGAAGGTATTTCCGAAGAATTCCTCGAATCCTGGTCTTTAGTGAGCGAGAAAGAAGACAACAAAGACGAGTGGTAGGGTTAAGGTATGATTCCTATTCGAGACACAATCCGGTCAGAGACCTATCCAGTCGTCAACAGTTCTATCATCGTCGTCAGCGTACTGGTTTTTCTGGTAGAGTTGTCTCAAGGGCAAAGTCTCGATGGGTTCATCAAGATTTACGGACTTGTCCCTGCCCGATATTCTATCCCCCAGATTTCGGCTTACTTCACCACGGGCCAGCAGTTCCTTTCTTTTCTGACGTTTATGTTTTTGCATGGTGGTTTTCTCCATCTGCTGGGCAATATGTGGTTCCTTTATATCTTTGGTGACAATGTGGAGGATAGGCTTGGGCCCTTCCGCTATCTAGTTTTCTATCTGCTGTGCGGACTGGCCTCTGGAATCTCACATCTCGTGATTAACTGGCATTCTGTGATACCCACCATTGGTGCCAGCGGCGCCATTGCCGGTGTGATGGGTGCCTACTTCATCCTCTATCCCAGAGCAAAGGTCCTGACCTTGGTCCCTATCTTCATCTTTTTCCAGTTCATCGAACTCCCCGCATTCCTTTTCTTGGGGATCTGGTTTCTCTTTCAGTTTCTGAGCGCTGCAGGGGCCTCTGCTCAGGCTGGAGGGATCGCCTGGTGGGCCCATATCGGGGGATTCGTATTTGGCATTGTTTTTTTGAAACTCTTTGAGTTCCTCCCGGAGTCGGGTGCCAGCAGAAAGATCCGGAAGATGACCAGAAAACGGACCACCCCGCGCTTGCAGGTAATTCGTCCTGCCGGGCTTGGGACAGACCCTGACCTCTATGGCCTTGTTTCCATCACAGAGCGCGAGGCCCTTTTTGGGACACGCAAATTGATCAACATCCCGGAGGGTTTTAAGAAAAGGACGTTTTTCCTGACCATACCGCAGGGCGTGTCAGAGGGAAGCAAGCTTCGGCTGAAGGGGTTGGGGCGGCAGACACCAGAGGGTTTGCAAGGAGACCTTTACCTCAAGGTACAGATAAGGGGGTAGAGCGCTTCATGTAACCGTTCACGGGGTGGCCATGCTTCTTTCCACTTCGATGTCTCCAACCCTTGTTTTTCCAGTGACTTAGCAATGGGGGCATTCCTTGCCCCCTCCGCATTCCACCTCCGTTTCACTTCGGTGGCTGCGGTCTCCCCCTTTGCTAAGTCACGGAAAAACTAAGAGTTTCCGCCAAGTCGTTCCAAAAAGCACGCCCACCCCGTGAACGGTTACCGCTTCATGAAGGGCTTGCCTCTTGAACCAGGAGGTGATATTCGCAATCGGGAACGCAAATTGAATATTGAATATTGTTTTCAATCGTCAATCATCAATCGTCAATCGTCATAAGGAGGGGTAGATGAATCCAGCGAGATTGGAAAGTTTACTGGCCGAACTCGAAGGTTCGGTAACTGTGGCGGATGATGGAAGGGTATTGGTCGCGGATGAACAGAAGCTATGTGGTGTTTCCCTAGACACCCTGGCCAAGAAGGCAGCATTCGGGGATGCCGGGGAGCAATCTGCTGCAAGGTGGCTCCTTTGGGAGTTGGGACAGGTCTTGGGGATTTATCCGGCATCTATTCATGATCTCTACGTCGCCCGTGGACGGGGAGAAGTGCCTGTCAATTTTACGGTTCCTGCTATCAATCTGCGCGCAATGGCCTATGATAGTGCCCGTGCTGTCTTTAAGGCGGCCCTTCCCCGCAGGGTAGGAGCCCTGATCTTTGAGATTGCCCGTTCTGAGATCGGCTATACGGACCAGCGGCCGGCTGAATACTTCAGTATGGTCATGGCGGCTGCCATCAAGGAAGGGTATCGGGGGCCTCTTTTTGTCCAGGGAGACCACTTTCAGGTAAATGCCAAGAAGTTCAAGGCCGACCCGGAGACTGAGCTTCAGGCCGTGTTTGATCTGGCAAAGGAGTCGATCAGGGCCGGTTTCTATAATATTGATATCGATACTTCTACATTGGTAGATTTGAGTTATCCCACGGTGGATGAGCAGCAGCGAAAGAATTATGAGGTGTGTGCAAAGCTGACGACTTTTATCCGTGAGCAGGAACCCGAAGGGGTGACCGTGTCAGTGGGTGGAGAGATCGGCGAGATAGGCGAAAAGAACAGCGACGAGACCGAATTGCGTGCCTTTATGGATGGTTACAATCGGAGTCTGCCCAAAGGGATGACCGGGCTTTCCAAGATCAGTATCCAGACCGGCACCGCGCATGGGGGAGTCCCTCTTGCGGACGGGACCCTTGCCCAGGTGAAGATAGATTTTAATGTAATCAAAGGATTGTCGAGGGTGGCCCGGGAGGCTTACGGCATGGCCGGTGCGGTGCAGCATGGTGCATCTACCCTGCCTGACGAGGCATTCAGCCAGTTCGTTCAGAACGAAGCCGCAGAGGTCCACCTGGCCACCGGGTTTCAGAACATGGTATATGATCATGAGGCAATGCCAAGCGAGCTTCGCGAGCGGATTTACGAATATATCCGGACGACTCATGCAAATGAGCAAAAAGAGGGTCAGACAGAAGAACAATTTATATATAAGACGCGCAAGAAGGGTCTGGGCCCGTTTAAAGCAGACCTCTGGGGCTTGGGAGAAGATGTCCGAAGTGCCATTCGCAACAGCCTGGAACAAAAATTTGGCTTCTTGTTTGATCAGCTCAATGTGGCAAACACCATGGAACTGGCCACTCGCTATGCACCGCATGTGGAGATCCACAAGGGCCTGGAAGATTATGGAGTGACAGCGGGCCGGGTGGAAGACACCTCGGAACTGGCTGACTGATGAATCATTCGAAGTTCGAAAGATCAGATAATGATTGCTGCAAGTGCCTGTCTTCTGGGATACTGTTGCCGCTATGATGGCAAAGCAAGCCCTAGTGAAGACTTGGTGAACCGAGCTGCCAAGGAAGCCATTTTCCCCATATGCCCGGAGGAACTCGGGGGCCTTCCGACCCCGAGAACTCCTTGTGATCTTCACGGTGGCAACGGATTTGATGTGCTGGAAGGTCGTGCCAGGGTTATGGACCGCAAAGGGAACGACGTGACCCAGGCCTTCCTGCGGGGCGCTTTTGCAGCCCTGAAACAGATTAGGGAAAACAAAATTCAATTCTGTTTTCTGAAGGATAAGAGCCCTTCATGAGGTGTTGGGGGCCGATCAGGGGATCGGAAATCTATTGGGGTAACAACAGCGCTCTTCATCCGGGAAGGGATCGAAGTAGAAGAGGTGATACCAACAGCAGAGGACAAGGGTTGAGGGCGGGTTTAAGGTCGTGCGTGAAACTCGAGACAAACACGAAAGGTTTGCATACTGCTGTTTAATGTGCTAAAGGCACGTACCTGTTTGCCCTGGGTGACGACTTTGAAAAAAAATTGATATAAGGGAGTGCGAAAATATGGCAAGAGTATGTGAAATATGCGGAAAAAAACCTATGACCGGTAGCAACGTGAGCCATGCCCACAATGTTACTAAGCGACGCTTTTATCCCAACTTGCAGCAGGTTCGTGCTGTGCGGAATGGCCGGGTCAAACGAATCAGGGTTTGCACGCGGTGCCTGCGCTCAGGTCTAGTTGAAAAACTGGCCTAGCGCGCGGCATCAGGCGGCAAGGCGACTCACTTTTATAACGTGCTTGATCTTTTTGACCGAATTGATCACGTTCTCCAGATGGTCGGCGCCTGACACGGCTATCGTAAAATAACAATCCGCCCGCTTATCTGCCAGCGTCTTGACCGAGGCATCTAGGATGTTTGCTTCACCCTCGCTTATGGCCGTAGTAATAATCGCCAAAAGGCCCATCCTGTCGTCACACAGCACATGAATCCTCACCGGGTATGACTCCTCAGTATCTGGCGCCCATTCCAATTCGATCCTCCGCTCAGGATCCATGTTTAAGGCATGAGGGCATATGGTGCGGTGAACTGTGATTCCCTGACCTCTGGTGATATATCCAACCACAGGGTCACCCGGTAAGGGATTGCAGCACTTAGCAAAACGAACCATTATGTCGTCCAGGCCTTTCACCAGTATGCCCGACTTTGCTTTTCTTCCGCGTATACGCTGTTTTAACCTGGTGACGATGGTCTCTTTTTCGTCTTTTAATTCAGTTTTTGGAAGTAAATATCGGGCTACCTGTAGAGGAGTTACTTTACCGTATCCCACGCTGGCAATCAGGTCGTCTGCGGTCTTGTAACCAAGCTCATGGATTGCCTTTTCGAATTCACCTGATTTCAAACACTTATTCAAACTCACATTGTATTTGCGCAAGACCTTGTCGCACATCTCACGTCCCAGTGCCATGCTCTGTTTCCGCTCCCTTGCCTTGATGTGCTGGCGCACACGGGCCTTGGCCCTGGCTGTCTTGACAAAATTCAGCCAGTCCTTGCTGGGCTGGTGTTTGGGCGAAGTGATAATTTCGACCCTTTGGCCAGTCTTCAGTTCATATTTCAGTGGAACCATTCGACCGTCCACCTTGGCGCCTTTGCACTGGTGCCCCACCTCAGTATGGATGGCATAGGCAAAGTCTACAGGAGTCGCCTCTTTTGGAAGAGTCAACACGTCGCCCTGTGGTGTGAATACATACACCTCATCTGGAAAAAGTTCGATCCGGACAGTCTCCATAAATTCGTCAGGGTCCTTGAGATTTTTCTGTTCCTCTACCAGTTCCCTGAGCCAGGCAAATACAGCACTCGTCTTTTGATCAAAGTCGCTTTTTTCCTTATACTGCCAGTGGGCTGCAATGCCGTCCCTGGCTATATGATCCATCTCCTTGGTGCGGATCTGAATCTCCACCCGCTCCCCCAAAGGCCCGATCACCGTGGTGTGGAGGGACTGGTACATGTTAGGCTTGGGGATACCAATGAAGTCCTTGAAACGTTTAGCTATAGGC
>JAUWXJ010000003.1 GCA_030616425.1 Desulfobacterales bacterium
GCTGTTCCATCGTTATGTAACCCATCATCGTATAATGGCATAGTGATTATAGTATTTTCATCTGGGAATTGAATATAGGCTGTCACGTTCCAGACTCCAGAAAAGGCGTCTGATACATCTGCCGTTATTGTGAAAACTGTACCAGGTTGTCCTGCTGTTGGGGTTACAACAACATTGGACACCGTTGGAGCGGTATCGTCTATTAAGAAAATATCACCGTCTTCTGCTTCCCTTTGGTTATTTGCATTATCAAAGGCAATAATGTCTACGAAGTAGTTTCCTTCTGGTCGTCCAGATGAGTCCCAAGTATTTCCGTAAGTGCCATCACCTGGAAGCCCATCACTGTGAACCCCATCATCAAATAGTTGTAAGATGGCAATATCAATTTTCAAATAGAAAGTTCTACTGTGAACATAAGTGTAAAAAAATGAGTAAACTACTTGATTAGGAAATCAGAAGCTAATACTGACTGATGCATTAAGGAAATAAATGGCTAAGAAGAAAAAGAATTCAAAGGTCCGGGATTATCGTCACGATGAGAAACGGGAAAACAATCCGCCCATCGGGATAGTGAGTTATGAGCCAAAAATCGGCGAGCCGAAAATGAAATATTATGCATATGACCCGCATCTTTCACCGCAACTGGTTTGGTCAGGGAAGCCGGGGCTCAAGACGATTGAGGTGGAGTCAGAAATTTGGAATTGTTAGAAGAATTGAAGACAGATCCCAACATCCGACATAATTATAGAATGTTGATCCTGGCTCTGTCTTGCCCTGTTATCTTTTACCCCCAGTAGTATTATGGTGTCTACCGTCAAGTAGGCAAAGAGGTTCCTATGGGAAAATCTAAGCCAACATGGAATCACCCTGGAGGGAAACTTATTGAACTTGGACCAGCAGCACTGACGGATGAAGAGCTTCTCGCCATTTTGATTGGGAGCGGATATAAGGGAAGGACGGCCCAGGACATTGCAAAGGAATTGCTGGATAATTATTACTCTATAGTTGGCCTTATGGGAAAAAAACTTACAGACCTTGCAAAAATTAAGGGGCTAAAGGACGTAAAGGTTGTTAGGATTGCGGCTGCATTTGAGATAGCAAGGAGGGTAATAAGGGCACTTGAAAAGGAATAGATTAAAAAAGGTAGACAGAAAAGTTTCCATATCCAGAATTCCGAAGATGAAGATCGACCACCTGAACCGTCAAATCCCCCCGCTTGCCCATACTTCCATGTATCTCTGGCACAAATACTGGTCAAGGAAAACTTGGAATGTAGTAGGGGAATATATTAAGATGTACTGTCCGGAGGGTGGTATCGTATTTGACCCTTTTGCAGGTAGCGGGATTACTGCGATGGAGGCCCTGAAAAACGGAAGGCGGGCCATTGTTTGCGACCTGGTTCCTATTGCCACCGAAATTACACGCCTCACTATCAAATTCGTTAATGAGCTTCATCTCTATGAAGCGTTTAAACGGGTGGAGAAAAAGGTAAAAGATAACATTAAAAGCCTCTATCTGACCAGATGTCGGAAATGCCGAAAGGAGATTATCTTTGATTGCGCTATATGGAAAGAAGATGCATGTGTAGAGATTCGCTATCAATCATGCCCCCACTGTCGCGACAGGCAGGCAGAAAACTGTAAGCTTGTCAGGTTTGATAAAGACTTTCTTAAAAAGATTGAAAAAAGGAAGATAAAGGAATGGTATCCTACAAACCCTTTCTACTATCCAGACGGCAGGCCATTCAAGAAAAAAGAACAATATGAATCCGTAGATGAACTCTTTACGAAAAGAAATCTTCAGGCCCTTGCGTGGCTGATGGAGGCGATTGAAGAAGAACCCAAAAAAGAACTGAGGGATTTCTTGAAAATCGCCTTTTCCTCGATAGTACACTTATGCACAAAAATGGTTCCGGCTATAAAACCAACACCAGGAAGCCACCAGACAGCCTTCAGCTCGACATGGACACAACACAGCTATTGGTATGCATCGAACTACATGGAGCAAAATGTATGGAACAAGTTTGACAGCGCCATCAATGGTCACCAGGGGCTTCTGAAGGCAAAGGCGGAATCGAACAAAATCTTTAAGGATGTTAAGATTGCCTCTTCATTTAAGCAAGTCCTTTCAGGAAAAGCAGATGTCTATATATACAATGGTTCTTGTTTTGACCTTATGAAAAGACTGCCGGAAGAATCGGTGGACTACATATTTACAGATCCGCCTTACGATGCCTCGATACAATTCGGGGAGCTTTCCTATATGTGGGTATCCTGGCTTAAAATGAATAGCAATTATATCAAGAAGATTATAGCAAACGAGATTATCAGGAATGAGCACCAGCATAAAGACTTTGCTGTTTATCACTCCCTTTTGTCATCCAGCTTCCAGAAGATCTTTAGGGTCTTAAAGCCTCAACATTATCTCACTCTTACCTTTCACAACCCCACCTTCAAGGTACGTAATGCCACAATCAGGGCCGGTGTGTTCGCAGGGTTTGAATTTGAAAAGATTCACCATCAGCCTCTCGGACAGGTTTCGGCCAAGGCAATGCTACAGCCTTTTGGCTCGGCCCAAGGGGATTTTTATCTCAGGTTTAATAAGCCGAAAACCGTTGTTTCGAAGCCCGAGGAGATTGACGAGGTTAGATTTGAAAACATTGTGGTCGAGACAACTATAGGTCTTCTTGCAGAGAGGGCGGAGCCTACACCATACACTATTATCATAAACTATATAGATCCCGTGCTTGCAAAACACGGCTTTTTCGGGAGTCTTCAGACCGGACTTGATATAAACACGGTGCTCAAAAAGCACCTTGATGAGGAATTTGTTTTGCTTCCTGCAAAGGTCGGCAAAGCAGAGGGTAAGCTCTGGTGGTTTAAGGACACGTCTATTGTGCCAAGGTTGAACGAGATACCATTGACAGAAAGGGTAGAGCAGACTGTTTACAGAAAACTCCGCCAGATGGGCAGAGTAACATTTACCGAGATGTGGGATGCGGTCAGCACGGAGTTTCCAAATTCCCTTACGTCGGATAGCACAAGCATCAAGGATGCTCTCAGTATCTACGCAAGGCCGATTTCTGGAGGATACTGGCTTTTAAAACCGGAAATCCGGCAACGTGTCAATCAGCACAGTGAAATCCTTGCAATTCTTGCCCTCATTGGCAAGAAAAATGGGCATGATATCTGGATCGGAAAAAGGGAACAGCGTGAAAGAGACAGCGGGCTCGTCGCAAAAGGGAAGCTCCTTAAAGAATATATGACAGTCAAACAATTGAAGGTTGCTAATGCAACGAACCAGAGAGTGATTGAGAATATAGACCTTGTCTGGATAAAGGGTAAAGAGATCAAGGCTATCTTTGAAGTAGAATCGACTACCACCATGACCAGCGCCTTGATGCGGGGTTCCAATGTAGACGAGAGAGTTGATAAATTTATGGTCTTGCCGGAGGAACGAGAAGGTCAATTAAGAAACAAACTGACCTCTCCGCTCTTTAAAGATCATTTTGAAAATGAAAATTGGCAATTGATATATTTCGACACTCTTAGAAACGCATACACAAAGCAAAAGGCAAAAATGGATATCTACAGCTTGATAAACAAAAAGAGCGGAACGTCAAAAAATAGGGGAGGCTCAGGTATTCAAGGGCGGTTGTTTGAAGTGAACAAGCAGGATTAGATTGGGGAAACAGGAGGGGCATAAGGTTAAAGGTTTTGAAGACGAGCAGGCCCGTGCAAAACATGAGGCCGCAAAGCGATGGTGTGCTGCGGTTTCTGCATGGGGAGAGATGGGAAAGTGGAGGTTTGACGTGTGCAAGGACCCAAAGAGACTTCAAGACAGTCTGGTTTAGGGAGAATGGCGTCAGCCTTTGACCGGCGTGCTCCCCGCAAGCCCCGCCCGGGAGGGCGGGGAGGCTTCACATTGGACAAAGTAAGTGTCCGGCCTAACCCAGCGCATGACGTCAGAACGGCGGCGCCTGAAATGTCAACTGCGGTCTGGAAATTGTCGCACTGAGAATATCGACGAGGCGACATGAGATGAAGAGGATTGTGTCTATTTTCAATCTGTTCGTGGTTGCCGTGTGCCTGCTCGTTCCGGGCCAGGCACTAGGCGTCGAGGACTGGTTTGAACGAGGCAATGCTTTTTTAAAGTCGAAGCGCTATAGAGACGCCATAAAAGCCTTCTCTGAAATCATAGGAACAAACCCACGCGACGCCGATGCCTATAACAATCGCGGGGTCGCTTGGCACCATAAGGGCGACGATGACCGGGCCATTGCTGATTACACCAAAGCCCTGGACATAGACCCGCTCTTTTCCAATGCCTACAACAATCGAGGAGTGGCCTGGTTCCACAAGGGTGACGATGATCGGGCAATAGCCGACTATACCGAAGCCGTGGAGATAAACCCGCGCTACGCCAATGCCTACAACAATCGCGGGGGCGCATGGCACCGCAAGGGCGAGTATGGCCGGGCCATTGCTGATTACACAAAGGCCCTGGAGTTAAACCCAAACTACGCGAATGCCCAGAACAGCCAGGCTTGGATCTTGGCTACTTGTCCAGATGAGAAATATCGGGACGGTGGCCAGGCTGTGGAGCTGGCGCAAAAAGCAGTAGAACTTGCCCCGGGGGTTAACACCCTGGATACTTTGGCTGCGGCATATGCTGAAGTAGGCAGATTCGGCGATGCAATAACAACCGAGGAAAGAGTCCTCTCTTTGCTAAGCATGGAGAGAGAGACAGAAGGGTTACGTGAATATATAGAACATCTAGAGTCCTACAAAAATCACAAGCCATGGCGGGAAAAGATGGTTGAGGCGCCGAAGGGAGAGCGGCTTGCCACCTATTTGGAATCATGGCGCAAGGCGTGGGAGAGCGCGGATCTAGACGCGTATCTGAAGTTCTATCATCCCCTTGCTAGCCAGGGCCGCCGTTTAGGAAAGGGGGCCATTGTCGCCAAAAAAGAGGACGTGTGGTCAAGGAAAAAGCCGAGGAAGATATCGTTCGGCCCAATCCAGGTCAGTTTGCGCCCTGGCAGGCTTGTGGTAAAGTTTGACCAGGTCTATGTGGGAGCGAATGGGTACCGGGACAGGGGACGCAAGACCCTTGTTCTCGCGCCCTGGGGCCAGCGCTGGCTCATCATGGATGAAAAATGGAGCGCCAAATAGATAGTGATCTTATGTCTTTTCCAGAACCTCCCTGATTTTTCCGGACAGCTCCTTCATATTGAACGGCTTCTGAATAAACCCATTACAACCACGTTCCAAGATCTCGCTCGCCTGGCCATCTATGCTGTAGCCGCTTGAAAGAAGAACATTTACCTCAGAGTTGTCCTCTTTCATTCTGTCATAGGCCTCGCCACCGCCCATGTCCGGCATGATCATGTCTAGAATCACCAGATCAATCTGGTCCTTGTGTTTCGCGTAAACTTCTACTGCTTTTTTCCCGCTTCTGGCTACCAGCACCTCGTAGCCCATTTCTTTGAGCATCTCCTTGCCGACATTAAGAATCGAATCCTCGTCATCCACAAGGAGAATAGTCCCTGTGCCCTTCAGGATCTCGTCAGCCAGTTTCTTTTCTTCTATTCTGACCTCCTTTTCCGAGGCCGGCAGACAAACGTTAAAGGTGGTTCCTTTACCCTTTTCGCTGTAAACATTGATGATGCCGGCATGATTCTTGATGATCCCGTAAGCAGAGGAAAGGCCCAAGCCTGTTCCGCGGCCCATCTCTTTGGTGGTAAAAAACGGGTCAAATATCCTTTGCTGGGTGGCCTCATCCATACCCACTCCAGAGTCGGTGACAGATACCTTCACGTAGTTGCCGGGTTTCACAGCAAATGGCCTGGTATACTTTTTGTCGAGCACAACGTTGCCCGTTTCAATATAGAGGTCTCCCCCACTCGGCATGGCCTGCCAGGCATTGATATAGAGGTTGAACAGAGCATGCTCAATCTGCCCCCGGTCTACCTCGACCGGCCAGGGCCCTTTCTGGTATTTTCTGTGAATCCTTATCTCTTTCTTGGTGCGGCCAAACAGCTCTGAACTCTTCTGGACTATATCGTTTAGATTAGTAGGTTTGACTTCGTATTTGCCGCCCCTGGCAAAACCCAGGAGTTGCCTGGTAAGACGAGCCGCATTTTCAACCGAATCCTCTATTCTCCTAAGATACTCAAAATGGGGGTGGTTGGAGTCAATATGAAGCAGCATAAGGGAAGCATGCCCCTGGATACCCATGAGTACGTTATTAAAGTCATGGGCAATGCCGCCGGCCAGGGTGCCAATGGCTTCCATCTTCTGAGCTTGATGCAGCTGGTCTTCCAGGCGCTTTCGGTTCGTGATGTCCGAGATGTTACCCAATATAGCACGCCTCCCGTTATATTCTATGCGGGTGTTTCTCCTTAGAATCCATATGGTTTCACCATTTTTTGTCAGGCCTCGTGCCTCGTATTCTGTTGGGGCCTCTTCTCCCATTAACCTCTTTGTCCTTATCTCATCAGTCAAGGCCCTGTCATCTGGATGGACCAGCTCCCACGATTTCATGCCCGCGAGTTCTTTTCTTGAATACCCGTAAATTTCAGCAAACCTTTTGTTGGCAAACACGATCTTGCCCCCCTGATCAATGTAAATGCCGGTCAGGGAGTCTTCAACCAGGGTACTGTACTGTTCTTTCGATTCTCGCAGTGCCTTCTCTGCATGCCTGCGCTCTTCTATTTCCTCCTTTAGCTGTTCGTTTGCCTTTACCAGTTCGGCAGTCCGTTCCTTGACCCGCAGTCGCAGATTCTTATGAGCTTTTTTCAGCGCTTGCTCCATCCGCTTGTGCTCGGTGATGTCTCGGAAAATCCCTTGAATCTGTTTTTTGCCCTCAACTTCAATGACATTAGCTCTGATTGCAACATCTTTAATTTCTCCTTTTTTGGTAATAACCTGTGCTTCCAGAACCTGCCCTTCTTGTTTTTCGAGATGCTTTTTGAAAGTCCTGCTATATCCTCCTTCAATTTCTTCTGGAGGATGGAGAATCCGCTGGTGTTTACCAATCAGTTCTGATCTGTTTCTGCCCACCAATCCCGATGCTGCATAGTTACAGTCAATTATTATGCCTGTTTCTGGATTACATACGAAGATAGGGTCTGCTATCTCTTCAAACAGCTTTCTGTGCTTTTCTTCAGATTCTCGCAACGCCTCGTCTGCCCGCTTGCGCCTGGCTGCTTTTTTCCCTAACTTCTTGATCCTTTTTTCCAATTCTTCATAAGTGGGTTTTCGAGCCATCGGATTATTCTCCTTTTGATCTTAATGACAAGAAAGACTCCAAGTATGTCTATCTTTCATACTATGCGTGGAAGCTTTATTATAGCCCTAGCTGAGCGTGTAACTCTTTCAGGAACAGCCTGTCAAAAAAGGGCGTATACAAAGGGTGCCAGAGCCGAACCTTCGCTTAGGATAATCAGGGCAGACAAGAGGACCAGCATGATGATGATCGGAGCAAGCCAGTATTTTTTTCTATACCGCAAGAATTCCCAGAACTCTACCAGTATTGTTAATTTGCTCATGAGTTTTACCCGGTAGTATGCACTCGCACTAAAAAGCTTTTGGGCCCACTTCTATTCTACCCGAAAATTAAGTTCTTATCAACCACATTCTTGTCAGCAATAGTGACCTGGCTGTCAGAGCGATTCGCAATCACCACCTTACCTTTGATCGCAACCCCTTTTCCAAATACAACATCTCCTTCAACTTCAAGGGACACACATTCAAGCAAGGACGGAGGCCCGTGTGGGAAGCGAGTTGTGAGTTGGTCGATTTTCTTGTAGTACTTGCTGTTAAGGCTCAAGACGATAGTACCGAGCCGTCTCTTGGGATTTTGGATCACGAAGTAATCATCTGTGAGCACGTAGCAGTCGGACCAGAGGGCAAGAAGGTCATGGCATTTCTTGACAGGGGCAAACCGCGTTCTTGGTACGCGAATAGCCGTGGCACCGTCAAATACGGAAATGGCCGATCCCATCGCAGTCTCCACCTGGTAGACACGAGGGGTTGACTCATCTCTGGGGTCTACCGTCTTGGGGTTTCTGATCATGGGGAGGTGAATCACATTGTGATGGGCGTCAAGCAGCTCGTCCAAGGCCAAGAGGTTCACCCAGATTGTGTTAGTGTTAAAATATCTGTAGATATTGATGTCCTGGAATTCCTCAATCTCATCTTCAGGACATTGAGCTATTTCTCGCAGGGTCAAACGACCGTTTTTGAGGCGCGCTATATGCCCGCCCTTGCTGTCTGCCTCGGTTCGATCTGCTACCTCCATCATGAAAGGAAAGTTGTTCTGAGCAAAATAGCCAAGGATGGTCTCGTCGACGACCGCACCCAAGTTATCCGAATTTGAGATGAAAGCAAAGCGGATGCCGGCACCAAGAAGTTGTTTAAGCACTCCAGAGGTTACAAGCGCTGTGTAGATATCACCATGACCGGGCGGGTTCCATTCCATGTCGGGGTTGGCGGGCCAGGCAGCAGGGGTCAGCCCGTCCTGGATAACCTTTGGGAATTTGTGCTGCAAGAAAGCCAGGGGGGCCCCTGTGTGGAGCTCTTTATAGGAAGAAAGGGCCTCCTTGGTATCAGCCTCTGTGTTGAAGCTATTCATTAGCACAATGGGAACCTTGACACCGCGCTTTTCCCTGTAAGAGAGGATTTGCCTGGCGATAATATCCAGGAAGGTAAGCCCGTTTTTGGCCTCCAGGAGCGACTTGGTCCGGGACAGGCCCATGCTTGTCCCAAGGCCACCGTTGAGCTTAATGACTACTAACTCTTCAAGGGCTGCTCGTCCTGCTTCTGTCAGTCTGGAGAGTTCTTCAGCGTCAGCGATTTCGTTCTCTTGGACCGGGTCGATCTCTCTTCTTGTGATTAAGCCGGTTTCACCTTGCACCAAGAGGGTATAGTAGTGCCTGAAAGTATCAATCACCATGGGCGGAAGACCGTTTTTTTTCATCTTTTCAGCAAAGAGCTGAAACTGTATGGCGATTTTCTCTTCCAATCGATTGGCTTTGTTCACAGTGGTTGGTTTCGTGTCTCAGGGGGCGATGGTTGGCGCCTAGCCGCCCAGGACATGGAACACTACCTGCCCCAACACGATATACGTGATAATTGTCATAACGATAGCCAACGTGGCTTGGGAGACTCTGATTGAAAACGCATAACTGAGACCCCAGACAATCAGATAAAGCCGATAAAACTCAAAGAGAAGGCCCACCATGGGAATCCATGTGACCAGGTTCACGGCGGCTGCATAGGCGTTTACCCTGAAGGCTGCCTCATAGGTTCCTGATGCTTTGAAAAACCTTGTGATGAAAAGAAAGAGAATGCCTGCTGTCAGAAAAGGCATCGCTATGCCGTATGTCAGGTTCCGGACGACGATGGTTTGATCCCTAACAGACAGGCCGACAAACAGGGTATGGACAAGGACACAGCAGACGAGGAAGAGGGCCGGATTTCGCAACCCTCCTTCTGTTCTCATCCTTTTGTAGAAAAGTCTCGGCGAAAGCAAAACCGCCTTTGCAATACTAAAAAGGCTGCCCAGAAAATTTCTCGGCACAAAATCGTATTGAGCATCTTGCTCTTGGGATGTTGCTGGGTCCGCCATCATGTGAGTTCAAAGTCGGTAATGTATGGATTGTGCTTTTTCTCAAGTGCAATGGTGGAAGTCGGGCTTCCTCCATAGTCGTGGCCTGGCCAGATGATCGTGTCATCGGGAAGGGGAAGTATTTTCTCTTTAATAGATGTGAGCAAGGTTTCCAGGGAGCCCCCGGGCAAATCGGTCCTTCCGACCGCTCCCACAAAAAGTGTGTCTCCAGTGAAAAGGTTATTTTCCACATAAAGGCAGATGCCGCCGGGGCTATGGCCAGGTGTATGGAGCACGGCCAGCTCTTTCTCTCCAAAAGGGATGGTATCCCCATCGTTTAAGAGGACATCTGCTGGGGGAGATGGTGTAAACCCCATCTGGATGGCCATGGATTCTCCCTGAGGTGTGTTGAACAGGCGATCGTCCTGCGCATGCATATAGATTTTTACCCCGGACTGTTCTTTGATCTTGCGGTTTCCGCAGGTATGATCAGGGTGACCGTGGGTGTTTACCACTGATTCAACGGAAAGGCCCGACGCACGGGCGGTTTCAAGGATCAGTTCTTCGTCTCCTGCTGGATCGATTAGCAGCCCCTTGTGCGTCTCTTCGCACCCGAGGACATAGCAGAATACCTCCATAAAACCGACCTTTATCTGTTTGATAATCATCGTAATAGGTCCTGATTCGGGGTAACGAATCCGCTATATCTTCTATTCCTCTTCAACCGGCTCGATCCAGCCAAAGGGATCTTCGGCTCGACCGTATTGGATATCGGTTATTGCGTCATAAAATCTCTTGGCCATGAGGCCGACCCTGCCATCTCCGACGGTCAGCACGTCGTCATGCCAGGCGAGATGGCTCACAGGGGAGATAACTGCAGCTGTGCCAGAGCCGAAGATCTCTTGAAGAGAGTCATCCTTATGGGCTTCTATCAGCTCATCAATCGTGATAGGGCGTTCGGCTATTGGGATGTTCCAGTGCTTGGCAAGGGTCAGAACAGAGTCGCGTGTAATCCCAGGCAATATGCTTCCCCCTAGAGGTGGCGTGACAATCTCTCCGCTGATAACAAACACGATATTCATGGTACCCACTTCTTCGATATGGCGGTGCTCAATCGCGTCAAGCCAGAGCACCTGGGTGTACCCCGCCTTCTTTGCCACCTCGGCTCCATACAGGCTGGCTGCATAGTTGGCCGCGGTCTTGGCCTCGCCCAGGCCGCCGCGCACAGTCCGTACATACTTGTCCGTAACCCAGATACTCACCGGATTGAATCCCTCCGGGTAGTAGGCACTGACTGGCGACAAGATAATGAAGAGACGATAAGTATTGGAAGGGCGCACGCCGAGATAATGGTCGGTGGCAATAATGGTGGGGCGAATATACAGAGAGGTCTCGGGGGCCCTCGGGATCCATTCCTTGTCCACGGAGATGAGCTTCTTGATAGCATACAGGAGAAAGGCTTCATCAATTTCCGGGATGCACACAAAGCTTGCCGATCGATTGAACCTGGCCATGTTACGGTCCGGGCGAAACAGCTGAATCTTTCCACTGCCGGTCCGGTATGCCTTCAGCCCTTCAAAGATGGCCTGACCATAGTGTAGAACCATGGTAGCCGGGTCCATAACGATCGGTGCATAAGGCTCTATACGGGCGTTGTACCACCCCTGCCGCGGGTTGTAGTCCATGTTGAACATGTGATCGGTGAATATTTGCCCAAACCCTAATTTCGAATCATCTGGAAGCTCCTTACGGGTCTTAGTTTCGGTGATTTTCAGGTCCATCTTAGCATTCCTTCCTTACTGACCGGCTCGCTTCCCGCGCACGAAGTGCTGCCGTAAGACAGGACGCCCGTCCTTCAGGGCGGGGAGGCTTCACATGTTGCTTCTTTTGATCCCCTATCGAGACTCGCCGGAAAAAGCTATCTGAGTGAGCTTGGTGAATAGATTGAGCCGTTCGTGTCACAGCCTCCATAATGGAAGCCCTGTTGTGTCGTCGTATTCTCTTTCCAGGGGCTTACCCAAAAGTTCCTGGATGTATATCTCTCCTGCATAGACCACGGTTTCAGAAAAGATGTGCCCACCTATGGTCTGGCCATCTATATCGGCAAGCACGGCATGGGCATGCACAGCAACTTTTCCATCTTTGAGAGATACGTTACCAGTGCAATGGACGATTTCAAGCGGCTCCTCTTTTTTGAAAGTTACATATACCTGCTGATTCTGGTCGTAGGATCCCAGCGTTGCCGACATAACAGACCCTATGATAGAAAAGACCCCGGTTTGAATCGAGTTTTGCGCGCAGAACTCTTCTATGGTCTTAAGAAGATCCTTGCCGTGTGGCAGCCTTCCCAGGATGGAGCGGCCTCTTTCGAAAACCGAATGGGTTATCGTCTCCATACAAGCACCTTTCTCGTGTGCATATTTGACGCCTACGAATTAGGATACAAAGTTAGGAAAGTTACGTGCCTAAAGCCAAATAGCACATTTTGCTGCGATATACAACTGTTTGATTTTATTAGCGACAATTCTGGAAGAATACCCATATCTTGCCGTAAAGAGGCACCCCGCTATCTCCATATCTAATCTTGGCAAGCTTGTAACTAAAACTAGTTGCTATTTTTGTACGATCATTATAAGCTCTAGCCACACACCAAAAACATTCTAAAGATGTATATCATTGATGATGTTTTAGAGGTTCTTAAACAGGAGGGAATGTTATGAAAGATATGATGCGTTACAAAGGATATTATGGCTCGGTTCACTATAGTGATGAAGATCGCGTCTTTCATGGCAAGATAGAATTTGTTCGGAGTCTTGTTAGCTATGAAGGCAGTGATGTGAAAAGTTTACGCAAGGTGTTTGAAGAGGCGGTAGACGATTATTTAGAACTCTGCGCCAAAGAAAAAAGAAAACCGGAAAAACCTTTCAAGGGTAGCTTCAATGTTCGTACAGGAAGTGACCTCCATCGTAAAGCAGCATTATTCGCCAAGGCTAAAGGCATTAACCTCAATAAAGTTGTAACTGAAGCGCTTGAAAAATATTTGTCTGTATAATTTACTGCTCTTGGCCAATTACAACATGATCCCGTGACTGCTAATCGGGTAGCCGGGGGTATTTCTCTCCCAGCCCCCGCACCACTTGGCATCCGCCTAGGCGGACCAGGCGGTTCACAGAGCCTATCGGGCGGTAGCCGGATACAGATTGAAATTGAAAATGATATATTAGATTTCAAATAGGTGAAAAAGCAACCAGGGAAAGCAATCAGGGCGTTGGAATGAGCAAATGTCAAGATTTCACCAGCGTCCCCTATGTCCTAAAATTTGGCATAACAAGCGTGTGGACACAGACCGTGGGACTATGTGGACAGGGGGAAGCATTGAATGTGGACACAGTAGGGATTGGGACGTACATAAATATATAACCAACTTCTCCTGAGCCCCACTTATTTATAAATTTATGAACATCCCCATTATTTCCCATATAATGTAGATAATAACAGGAAGGGATAAAGGAATGGCACAAGCATATGGAAAATATGTAGGAATACTGGGGGATCCGGCCTGCCGCTCGGGTTGGCAGGCAAACTTTCCACGGATGGCCGAGCTTTTGTGGGAGACGTACCGGCCATCACACGTATTTGTACCTGGAGATGTGTCCGCATACGGCACACCGGCCCAACACGAAGAGATATTACAGCATTGCCAGAAGCATCCTTGGGAGTGGTTGGTTGCAATGGGTGACCACGACCGGCCGGTTCATATCTTCGACCGATACTGGGGCCCGCCCCACAAGGTGACCGACCTGGGCCGCTGGCGATTTATCGGTGTTGACACCTCGGATCGGATTTTTTCTGCAGAAGAAGCGCTCTGGCTGCAGGAACAAATCAAGGATAACAGCATTATCTATACCCACCTCCCACCGGAGATGACGGGTTGGAAGTTCCATTCACTTTACTCGGACTGTACCGCCCGTTTCTTTGCGGTGCTGGACGATTTTCACGATCAGATACACGCCTGCTTCTTCGGCCATATACATTCATACGACCGTAAAGAGTACCAAGGAATACCCCTCATCGTGACTGGTGCTGGCGGTGCTGAGGCTCGTGGGTTGGGAGAGGATGGATACGAAGGAAGGCGCCCGTTCCAAGCGATGGCCTTTGACACGACCACTGGCGAGATTCATCTACTGGAGAATACAGAGTGAACCGTACCCCGGAGGCCCTTCGGCATCAGGCATGGCCAGCTGCCTCCGAGAAAAGTTTTAGATTGACCCCCATGAGTCTGGCGGCCTCCTCCCATCGCTTCTCCACAGGGGTTTCAAACAGTACAGTTTCATTGGCAGGGCAAGTCAGCCAGGCATTCTCCTTGATCTCGGATTCCAACTGGCCAGGGCTCCACGCCGCACACCCCAACGCTATAATAAAGGACTCAGGCCCTTCCCCTTTGGCAAGGCTCTCCAAAAGGTCCTTTGAATTGCTCAGGGCAACCGAGGAGTTCACCGGGCTGCATGCTTCCCAGCCAAACGGGGGACCGTGCAAGATAAAAACCTGGCTCGGGTCCACAGGTCCTCCCAAGTAAATCGGAAGGGAATCCGCCTTGGGAACGGATTTCAGTTTCAACTCCTTGAACACAGCCTCCATGGTCAATTCCGGGTGGACCCGGTTGATCACCAGACCCATGGCCCCCCCTGGGGTATGTGCACACATATAGGTCACAGTCTGGGAAAAATTTGGATCAGCAAGGCTCGGCACTGCAATTAGAAAGTGTTCGTTGAGAGATGCTTGGAATTCCTCTTCTTGAGTCATTTCTCCTCCAGGAGCTCCTTTCTTCGTGATACATAGAAAGGTCAAAATTGTTCTAGGAACCTGTCAGAAAACTCGGAAATGAGCGACTTTTACCGTTTTTGCGAAAGTCTCTTAGCGAAGCAGAGCGTGAAAAATTTGTAACTGTTTGAGGCGGTTAGCCGAGTTAGCGCATGGGTTGCGGCTGACGCCTTGAACAGAGGCACTACGTGCTGCAATTTGAGCGAAGCGAGCTTAGTCCGCCTCAGGCGGACCAAAATGGTCAAACAAACGAGGAAAAAGGGTTTGAAACCAGTTCCACAAAGACTTGAGAAAAGAACGCATCCGTTGAGCGAACTAACCTTTTAACATGCCTTGAAGCTTTTCTTTTTCTTCCAACTCAACGCCGCTATCCTCAATGACTCCATGTGTCTCAAGGTAGAGTAACAAAAGTTTCGACGCGCGTTGGTGGTCACTGAATACATGGGCTATGCTTGCAAGACTATATTGGCTAACCTCTTCGTCCAAGAACCGGTCTATCCAGTATTCCAAGGCCTTACCCTCTTTCCGAGGGTGTTCCCCCAGAACAATGGGCTTCTTATAAGCAAACCGAATCTGCGCTAACAGCTTATCTTTCTTTGCGTCTGCCACAATCTTTGCGGTCCTTTGAAGATCCCTGCAGCAAGACTTCGGCGAACTCCCTTCGGTCTGAGCTCAGGGTCGAAGACAGTCGAGTCGCTGCGGGGAATGCGCTCGCTTTTGCGGTTCAACCCTTACCTTTACACAAGGCCTTCCGAATTTCGGTCAACTACAGAGCTTCTCATACACCATTTACCAACTCAGGTCAACTCCTCGCTGTTTTGAAGATCCCTACAGTCCCGATAAAATCGGGACAGGGAATGCGCTCGCTTTTGCGGTTCAATGCAACAATCATACTCTCTTGACCTCGCAGCCCGATTGGTCTAATAGAGTTCAGCAACAGAAATTTTCCATAAAGGAGAGAGATCATGAACGAAAAAACCACGGAGACAATTAAAATTATGCCTTGCCTTGACATGAAAGAGGGTCGGGTAGTCAAGGGGGTACATTTCGTGGACCTGAAGGATGCTGGCGATCCTGTGGAAAACGCTGAATTGTATCAGAAGGAAGGCGCCGATGAGCTGGCCATGCTCGACATAGCAGCCACCGTAGAAAACCGAAAAACGAGGCTCGAGTGGGTCAAGAATGTATCAGCTGTTATAGATATTCCCCTTACGGTTGGTGGAGGGATATCGAGTTTGCAAGACATTGAACTGGTCCTGGAGGCAGGTGCTGATAAGGTCTCCATGAATAGCGCTGCAGTAGCCAATCCCGATCTTGTCAAAGAGGCGTCAAAACAATTTGGCTCAGACACGATCACGGTTGCTGTAGATGCAAGAAGGAACAAGGAGATGCCTTCTGGATTTGAACTGGTGGTCTCGGGTGGAACCAAGCCGGTAGGAAAAGATGCCATTTCCTGGGCCAAAGAGTGCCAGGACCTGGGGGCTGGCTCGATCCTGCCAACCAGCATGGACGGTGACGGAACCCAGGCAGGCTATGACCTGGAATTTACAAAGGCGATTTCAGATACTGTTGATGTCCCAGTCGTGGCTTCAGGTGGTGCAGGCACACTAGAACACTTTTATGAGGCAGTAGTGAAGGGCGGTGCGCAAATCTTGTTGGCAGCGTCCGTTTTTCACTATCGTATCTTCAGCATTAGAGCAGTAAAAGAATATTTGAAAGGAAAAGGCTTGCAGGTTAACCTGTAAAGCATACCAGGAAAAGTAGCGCAGTATATATATTCTTCAAGAAATAAATCTCTATCTATGTCCATCCGTTTGATAGCAAGAGAACTGTATAAACTTCAGCAGGAAGTCGAGAAGCTGAAGGTACGGATTGAATCTGCCCCACCTCATGAGCGTGAGGCCATGGAGGATCGTCTGCGAAGACTCCGGGCCGAGCGCAACCGCATGCGAAAGACCCTCAATGGCGCAAAAGAACCATCCCCCTTCCGTCAACCTCGGTAAATGGTGGCTTTTTATTAAGAATCTTTTATTTCTTTATAACATTGTTCAATATAATACTTAGCTTCTTTTGAATGTTTCAGCTTCTGCAAGTATGAAAGAGCTTTGTTAAAATCTCCTATATTCATATAACTTATCCCCAAGCATAAAGTTAATTCCTCGCTCTCCTGGAAACGTTCAACCCCTTCAGACAGAATCTCTACAGCCTTTTGAAAC
Organism: Desulfobacterales bacterium; assembly: GCA_030616425.1. Taxonomy (GTDB): domain Bacteria; phylum Desulfobacterota; class Desulfobacteria; order Desulfobacterales. The sequence continues at coordinate 16,650 of JAUWXJ010000003.1, forward strand.
TCCCTCCTTTTTTGTTCAATCATCCATAGCCCCAGGTAGGCCCGCTGATTCGGATAATAGCTCAATGATTTCTTGAATAACTTCTCAGCAATTTCCCCCTTGTTCTTAATAGCCTCAATCTTCGAATAATCACCGTGGCTGAAAGTCATTCCAAGCCGCGAGTAAAAATCGGCATGCATCTCATATAGCTCTTCTTTATCTACAAGCTTTACTGACTTAACAAAATCATGCATATTTTCGTATAACGCGGTTCTGATTGCTTTCCCAAATTCAAAAACAGTTTCCTGCGATAGATTCGAATCTGTTTCAAAATAGCAAATGCCTTCAACTCTTTTTAGCCATACATCATCGGTCTCATTAAATTTCTTTTTCAAGTCTAGATAGAGCTTGGTCCCCGGATATATCTCAAGGATATACAGGACACAAATCAAGGGCTTGATTTGGTGTATCAGGTCGATTGTATCTTGAATTGTCTCCCAGCTCTCTTCAGGCGAACCGTATATGAAATAAGCCCGGGCAATGATTCCATATTTGTGAGTTAAGGCAAAAGCATTCTTGATTTGATCAGTCTTAACATTCTTATTCAGCAAGGCCCTTATTTTTTCGGAACCACTTTCGATCCCATAGCTTATTTGGATACACCCTGCTTTTCGCATCCAATATAACATCTCTTCATCAACATAAGTGACTCGTGAGATAGCAACCCAGGTAATCTTAAGGCCTCTGTCAAGAATCCTTTTGCAAATTTCAATGACTAGATCTTTTTTAATCGTAAAATTGTCATCTGAAACATAGAAAAAAGTGACTCCTTTATCGTAGAGCATCTCCAGATGCTGGACGAAATTTTCTGGTGAGTGAAATCTTATTTTCTTTCCCCAGAACCCAGGGCTGCCACAAAATGTGCATTTCCACGGACATCCTCGAGAAAGCACAAGATGCTGATATTCGAAATACCTTGCCGGGATCGGCAATTCATCAATGTCTTGAATCGGCTCGGCAGCATTTGTTCTTATGATCTTTCCGTTCTTTCTAAAAGCGATCCCTTTGACATTCTTGATGTTTTTGAAATCTCTTTTTTCGATTAACTTTACCAAATTCAAAAAGCTATATTCTCCCTCACCTATGACGACAAAATCTACTTGCTGAAAATGCTTCAAAAAATGTTCCCACAAAAAAGTTGCTGCAACGCCGCCCAAAACGATCTTTACATCAGGATTGATCTCTTTGGCTATTTGAGCAATCTCCAGACCACCCCATCGATTTGCATTCAAGATAGAAAAGCCAATGACGTCAGGCTTCTTTTCAAGCAAGACCCCGCCAATTTTTTGAGGTGTCTTATGGATATCGTACCAATTCAATATTTCAACATCGTACTGATTCTCTTTCAGAACAGCACCGACATAATAGACCCCTATCGGCATAGGCCTTATATCCTCTTCCTGAGACCGGTCATAAAGGGGGTAGGGATAAATGAGTAATATCTTCATTCTTGCTCTCTCTCTTTTCTTGTAGTCCTTCAAGGGAAGACCGCTCACCAATCATTTATACCTGCGGAGAATATCCCAGTACGCCCCGCGATATCCCTGCCCGATGGCATCCACCAGCCGTTGATTGGCATTATAGTTGTAATTTCTCTCGGGTCTTGACGGGTCAAAGAAAAAGAAACGCTCATCGTCGCCTATGAGTTCATCAAGCAGTTCAGAAGCAAAAGGCGCGATAGCCGGCTCTAAGAAGAAGAGGAGCTCTGATAAGTCGCCTTCGCGTACAAGGCCCTCTTTCAGCCCGTGTTGGGTTATGAGATTTGCAAGCTCCGTTCCCGGATAGACCCGCACACCCAATGTGACCCCTACCCGCTCCGGCCGAGACCGCTTCATCAGCTCAATCGTGGCAGTGATGCTCTCCTGTGTCTCCCCCGGCGAGCCGAGCAAAAGGTCGAACATGACCACTATGCCCGCCTCCTTACAGAACTTGACTGCATTTGAGATGTCGTTTGGCATAAATCCCCGTCTCAATCGCCTCAACATCTCCTCATCGCCATTGTCCACCCCAAAGTTAATCCCCACACATCCAGCGCGACGCATCAGCTTAGCAAATTCCAGCGAAAAGGGGACTGGCGAGCAGTACGCATACCATCGGAGTTTGTCACCCAAATTTCGGTGAATGATTTCCCGGCAAATTTCCAGGGCATGCACCTGAGGTAAATTAAACTCACTGTCGCAGGTGTGTATGTGGTCAATCCCCTGTTCAAGAAGTCTTTCCAGCTCATCAACCACGGTTTTGGGCGGTCTGATCCGTATCTTTTTGCCCTTGGCTATCGGATCCGCACAGTAAACACATACACCATTGCACCCGCGCTTGGTCTCAATCCCTGCTTGTCCCCCTTCATGAAAATAGCGACGGTTGTCAACCCAGGTTCGACTCATGGGAGGAAGGTTCGCCAGAGACAGCATTGACTGCGGATTGCGGCGCCACCTGCCATGATCACGCCAAATCAGATTGGAAAAATTATGCCATTCCTCTCTTCGTTCTATCTTGTTGGCAAGCTGCAGGAAGTCAAAGTCCCCGTCGCCCCACAAACCCGCATCAGCCTCGCACACCTCCAAAACCCGCTCCGGTATGACCGAGAAACCTACACCACCCAACACAACAACGGCATCCGTATGTTTGCGGATAGCCCCCACCATGTCGGCAAACTCATCTAGAAACGACTGGCGGCTTGTGAAGGTACAATCGTCTGTGTTGCGAAGCGTCACTCCGATTAAGTCGAAGTGTGTTCCATCAAAGAAATTCGCTATAGCAGAACCCCACTCATCCTCCCAGCAAAGGTCCAGAACCTCCACATGATGTCCTGCTGCGTTCAGTACTTCAGCTACATAGTCCAGACCAATAGGTGCTATTGGCGGCTTTATCCGATTTGTATTGACTAAAGCTACACGCATAAGACAAAAGAATAAATAAGCTTCATGATATGTATGTCACAGGCCTCTCGACTATAATGACCAACTGCCACGCTATCAATATTGGGAAATACTCAAAACCCTTTTCGACAGCGTTATGAAGTGGGGTCATGTCCTGATTCTATTGATAAAATCCCACCAATGACTGTTTTGCGTATTTTTCGCACAAAAGCGAGACAACTACACAACTATAGAAAAAATTATCTTTCCAGCAGATCAAAATCTTTTGCTCTGGCCATTTTTTCCCCCTGCTTTATCGAACTCCTGACCGCTAGCCGCAAAAGTTCAAATTTTCTGGCAAGAGTTGTGGCAACGCCTGCCATATAGCACGGGGCCTTCATCAAGAAAACTCATAATTTTCTGGGCGTCGCTAAGCCCCCAACAGTGAATACACGCCTCATCTTCTGTCATTTCTTCTAATATTGATAGCCAACATCTTTTCGTTCAATTTGAACTACAGATCAACGATTATGGGTGGGCTATGGAACCTGGTATAAAACTTGCATATCATTTTTGTTGTCTATTACCAAATGTTGTAATAAAAGCAACGAGTTGTCTTGCATCTTGGGGTTTCGACCAGCTGAGGTGTTGTACCAGGGAGTCAACATCACATGGTGCTTATTTCGTCACCAGTAAATAAATGGGCACCGAAGAATCACATAGTGGTAACCTTAAATTGCAAATGTATCTCATGAAGGGTTCCTGTGCGACATGAAGATTAGAAGAAAATTGTTAACAGTTTTTGATCTCATGTGATATATTATTGGTCAAGAATTCGAAGATTGGCAAAAAAATGAACGAGAAAAATACGACAGTCGTACTGGGTGAAAGCAGGGAAACGTCTGATAGTTCGATCAAAGGCTTATTAGAGCAACGGAACATAAAGGTCTGGGAATGCGCAGATGGAATTGAGGCGATCCGCAAATCGTTTGCGAAAAATCCTGATTTAATCATCCTGGATGTGACGCTGCCACGATTGAACGGTTATCAGTTCGCCCGGATACTAAAAAGTGACCCTTCCATGAACTCTACTCCAATCATCCACATGGGTTCTTCAAGAAATCCAATTGAGCGATATTGGAGCGGTGTCTGCGGGGGAGACGATTATCTGGAAAAGCCGGTAAATGAGGTCGACTTAGAGAAAGCTCTGAATACGTTCCTTCGCAAAGAAAGCGGCAAGCGTCAGTTGCTTGCTCCTGTCAGCACGATCCCGGACTTAGATGACCAGTCAATCTTAGCTCTTGCCACCAAGCTTTTGGAGCAGGAACTTCTCAGGGCGAATATCCTGAACGAAATCAACATGATCGACATATCGGCCATGACCGCCGAAGATCTTGTAATGGCTGTAATGGCTATTGTCGGTTCACTATATGATTTTGCCGTGGCAACGGCCTTATTTCTTTATATCGATCATGGAGAGATCTTCTTCTACCAGAACGGACAGGTTGAACAAGATCGTTTGGACGAGGTTAAGAAGCTTATTCTTAAGCATTTGCAGCGACAGTATGAAATTTACTTAGATCCGAAACAAATAAAGCAAAACCTCTTGCAATCAAATCAGGTCAAAGAAGTTAGCAGAGAAACAGATGAAGTTTATATTCATACAAAGGAGAGTGGCCCTGTTCGCTCTGTGTTGGCTTTTCAGGATATTGGATTTAAGGAGCTTAAGGAAAATGATCGGGAAATTCTCACGCTGGCGCTAGACCTCGCCCAGGGAGTGCTAGAGAAAAAGATATTCTTTCAGATGTCTCAAGAATTATCCATTATTGACGCTGCGACAGAAGGCGATTCTATGGCCTTTTTCATGACCATTTTGAGAAGAGAGATTGAAAATGCAATCAGAAATCGATACCCCATCACCCTTATGACCATAGCTATCTCCAACTATAAGCAGATCACTAAAGACCTCAGTACTGATGAGGTACACGGTTTGATTCGTATTATTCAGAATCTTATCTTAAAAGTTATGCGTAAATCTGACATCGTGGCCAGATGGGAAATGGCCTCTTTCGCTTTCCTACTCACTCACACGTCGCTGGAAAAGGCCCGCGTGTCCCAAGAGAGGATCAGTAAGTATATAATGAATAATATCTCACAACACTTGCCTTCCTCGGCCGAATTAGTAATGGATATGGGTATCAGTCAGTTCAACCCGGAACGTGACAAAACACCGGAAATCTTCTTTGCCAACGCCAAACCAAAGGAAAAAAGTTTAGATGAAGCCAACCGGTAAACTTAGGGTCGGCGACTTGCTTGTCCAGGAGGATCTCATTACCCCAGAGCAGTTGGATCAGGCTCTATCAGTTCAGAAAAATCAGAAAATATATAAACCATTGGGAGAAGTCTGTGTCGAACTGAAATTTCTCTCCAGGACGCAGTTGAACCGAATCCTCAATAAGTACCAGAAAAACATCCGAATAGGAGATCTCTTGATTAATCTGGGGTTGATCACTCAGGAACAGCTGCAAACGGCCTTAAAGCAACAGAAATCGGAAGGTGGAAAAATAGGGGACATCTTAGTAAAAATGGGGTTTCTCACAGAAACTTCTCTGATCAACACGCTGACTATACAGTTGGGAGTTCCCAAGATTGTTCCTGACTTTCGTCTGATTGATAAAAGCCTCCTAGAGGGAATCAGTGAAGAATTCTTGGTGAAACATGAGGTGCTGCCAGCTTTTAAGGAAGGCGATGTATTGACCGTCATCATGAGTAATCCCCTTGACGGGCAGACCATTCGCGACCTAACCAATACCTTCGGATGCAAAATCGAACCTGCAATTGCTCCATCGGGAGATATTCAAAACGCTATCAAGCAACATTATCGAAAGGTTACGCTTGGAGCCCAAGACGTTCCCGAGAAGGAAACAAAAGACCTGATTGTCGGTGATACGAACTTTCCCCGGGGGGAGAATGGAGACAATATTGTAGGAATACTAGATTATATTATCACCAATGCCATCATGGAGGGGGCGAGTGATATTCACATTGAACCAAGAGAAAAAAGCCTCCGCATCCGTTACCGCATTGATGGGATATTGCAGCATAAGACCGATGTACCTATCTCCTTAGCCCCAAGCCTCGTGTCGCGAATAAAAATCCTGTGTAACCTCGATATTGCTGAAAAGAGAAGACATCAGGATGGCCGCATTGAAGCCCGGGTCATGGACAAAGAGGTTGATCTCAGGGTTTCTGTTTATGTTTCGGGCTACGGGGAGAATGTAGTAATACGCGTTTTGCACCGTACAACCGAACTGGTTGAGCTTGACGCATTAGGTATCTCCCCGAGCAACAGAGCCAGGTTTCAGCAAATCCTGGATCAGCCTTCAGGAATCATCCTGGTTACGGGGCCCACAGGCAGTGGTAAAACCACGACCCTCTATGCTTGTTTAAATTATTTGAATGACGGACAAAGATCGATCATCACAGTGGAAGATCCTATCGAATACACCATGGATGGGGTAGTACAGGGACAGATGGAATCTAAACTAGGGCAAACCTATACCGATTTCCTGAAATCTATGATGCGCCAGGATCCGGATGTCATCATGATTGGAGAGATCCGGGACTCTGTTGCAGCAGAAGCCGTAATACAGGCTGCCTTGACCGGCCATAAGGTGTTCAGCACCTTCCACACAGATGATACAACAGGGGCACTCTTGCGACTTATGGATATGGGAATTGATACCTTTCTGATATCTTCAACGGTGGTTTCGATAGTTGCTCAGCGTCTGGTCCGAGCCCTTTGTACACACTGCCGTGAACCCTATGTGCCAGATGAACATCTGCTAACCTCTTTTAGTGTTGGTTCTATAGATACAGCTAAATTTAATTTCCATCAAGCAGTCGGATGTTCTCATTGCGGTGATACAGGGTTTAAAGGGCGTACTGCCATTCATGAGTTTTTGTTGGTCAATGATGCGATCCGTGACGCTATCCTGGCACGAAAGACCTCAGGCCAGATCAGGCTCGCTGCTCGGGAACACGCTAAAATGGTCTCCATGCGCGAGGATGGTTTCTACAAGGCCACTAAGGGAATTACCTCTCTGGAGGAGGTTGTGCGTGTGGTTTTTCACAATGAAAGCGACGATTTGTCTCTTCGTTCTGCAGAAGAGTTAATAGATCTTTGTGAAAAGGTGACAACCATACCCCCGAAACAACTCGACTCAATCCCAACCCCGAAGAAGATTTCAATGCAAGAGGCTGAAGCCCCTGTCTCAATCACAGGCTCCAATCTTTCTGTAATGGACGGAGAAGTTTACAGGATTCGCTTTGATGTCACCACTATTGAAACGGATACCGACCAGATTGCAGATTTCTTCAAGGCATACCAAGGAATCATTGAGAAGATGGGCAAGGCCCTTGACTCTAATTTGTTAGAAGACTTTGTAAACTTCATTATCTACACGGTGAAACGTCTGGAGATTTCATTGAAATCTGAGTTTGTTGAATTTTCCCTCCGGGTAAAAGAGGAAAAAGTGAAGATTATAGTAGAAACCTTGATTCCGCAAAGGCCATCCTCTTCAACCTTTCATACAAGCAAGGAGACGGGTCTGCGTCTGATAAATTTTCTAATGCCCAGCTCAGGTGTAGAAAAAGCGCTCGCGACCGAAAGTGATTACATGAAAAGAGGAGGGCCTTATCAGAAAAAAGCATCTTTGATTGAGTTTCTGAAACAAAAAGAGGCCCGGCAACACGAGGAGGAAGGAGCAGAATATGGAGAAGCTCCTCTATCAAGGCCTGAGCTTCCTGAGGAACCAGCGGTTCGTGATGCTTCACACCCAAAAAGCTTCGGGCTGTATAAAAAACACGTGGAAGAGTTAGAATTGGACGGTTCTTTAGGGGGCTAATCGGTTTGCATTACTTTGGTGTTGGACACCACCGCCTGTTTCTGTTGATCTTCGCGCCAAACAATAGACGTCTCAGGTTGTTGTTCCTGCTGACGAAACCGGACGTCTGCATTCTACTGTCCTGAAAACACCCATACTAAAATGCTGGTAATGTGCGCTTGTTCTACCAAACCACGCATCATTTGAACCCAAATTATGCGTTAGAGGCCTGCGCGGGTGAGGAGAGAACCAGCAAAAAACCGTAATATTCGCGATTGGGGGTAAGTGGAACCGCTGAACGTAGGCCCACAGCCATTTCCACTGAGGATAACCGCATACCCGGTATCGGGTATCATATTCTTGATTTCCAGAGCAATAAATTTTCTGCACATACATATTATGAGTCAAGAGCAGACCCATTTACCCCCTGACCGATAGTTGCGACAGCCTCAACTTTCCGGCAGAAGTGGTTGCATTCACACCCAACCCGCGTACCTAACCCCGCCCTGGGGGCGGAGAGCTTCAAAGATCTTCTTGCGCTCTATCGCCATGATAATGAAATGGAGGAGAGCCGGCGTGTTAGTAGTGTGGTATTAACCTGGAACATGCTGTAATTAATCAGGATCATCCACAACCACGCCGTACCGACTCCCTTTTGGTGGTGCACCTCTTTTTTCTTTTGAAATGACAAGATTGCGATAAAAGGTCTTATCTGTCCGATTATAGGAAACCAGAAGTTTCACCATACTCCGGCTCAGCTTTCCAAGGCTAGCATCTTCATATATCAGTTCTAATGCAGAGCGGGTATCATAGGGGACATCACGGTACGGCCTGGGGGAAATCAAGGCATCGAAGACGTCACAAACTGCTACCAGTTCCACCATCCTATCAGCCAACTTGATCCCCCGAGGATAGCCCGATCCATCCCTTCTTTCATGATGTTCATGGGCTACTTTAGGGCTTAAGCGATCTTCACCTCCCAAATAATAGCTGAGTAAAACAAATCCGGCAACGGCATGGTCTTTTAAGATTTCTCTCTCGTTTCTGGTTAAGTAAGAGACTTTCCTTAATATCTCCATGGGGACGGTAATCTTGCCGAAATCATGCATGGGAGCTACCGATACTTCTCTTACAAGCTTTGACGGGCTGCGTATTAGGCCAGAGGCCATTCGAACAGTCAAGACTGAAACGCGTAATATATGACGGTAGGTGTAAGGGTCATTTTTTTTAAAAAAATCCAGGGCCTCAAAGATAGGGGGAGGAAACACAATCTCTCCCATCCATTTTAAGGTCTGGTCAATTACCTTTGGTGAGTCAAAAATAATGTCATAAGGTCCTCCCTTAAGAAATGCCATCACATCATCTCGAATGCCCCTATGCCGGAAAATAGGTTTAAGATCCCGATCCTTATGTTTTCCTTTATTACATATAGCCTTCATGAATTTGGGAGTTAATACATCTCCTGCCCGTGCTATTAATGAACCCTCAAGATCATAAATATCATGCTTAACTATAGAGTATCTTTGGCGAGCCATCAGCTTTGTTCCTGTGGTTAGTGATAGAGATAAGAATCCACCTCTTGGTCAATTTTCTCCCCCTTGACCAAAATAGTCCCTGCTGACACCGCCAAGGCTCCGGTGAACGGCAGGCTAAAAGCTTACGGTGAGGGCCGCGTAGGGCCCTGACGTGTTGTAGTTAAGATCCACGTCATCTACGTCCAGATCAATGAAAAAGGCCCGGTAGCCGCCGTGGATGTCCAGAAAAGGAAATGGGGTATAAGAAATTTTCGCCAGACCGTCAAAGACGGTACCGTCTCCATATCTCATGCCGGTGGCCAAGACCCGCGCTTCCAAAATATTTGCGAGAATACCTATATGGAAATTCGCCTCTAACATGGGAATAGCCTCAGTAAAATCCTCTTTTTCATCCTGGGTTGTAGACTTGACCTGAATGCGACCGTCGATAAGCTTGGCCCTGCCGACAATCCCCAAGGAAAAGCCGGCCAGAATATTCTCCAAATCCAACAAGTCATACTGATACATGAAATCACTCACATCATACTCGAAGCTGGTATTGACACGCTGGCCTTGGGCAAAGGTCTTGCCATTAAATGTGATAGATTTAGTCAAATTTTTGACTCCAGAATAATCGGCATGATAATAGGAAAGGCTCAGGTGATGATCCCCTAGTCCGAGAAAGGCTTCGACAAAGGGGTAGAACTTATCATCAACACCCAAATCATTGTCCAGGTCAAGGTCGGTGCCAGAAATACCGTTCGCGTCCACCGCAATATCCCCTTTGATAACAGGAAATCAGTAATGCCCCCGCACACCAACCTCAAATGCATGCGTGGGCGAGGCTAGCAGTATCACGCACGCAATACAGATAGTCCAAAGAAATACTCTTTTCATAAAGCCTCCTTTCTATAAACGATACGGGCTCAACGTGGCATACTTTCCATATAGCACATAACCTTTGTTCTGAAAACTCATAGTTTCTTCCCGCCTCCTTTTTCTCTGAAGATATGAAAACCATATCACAAGTTTCTGGGAGGAAGTTAGGTTAGCGGTTCATAGCAGTAATCGAAAGTAATAGGGGTAACGTCGCTAATCAGCCCCGCGGCTTTTTGCGTCGACTGCATTAGCCTGGTTAGCCATCTTTTTCATCAACAAATTGAATTTATTTATCATTTTTTTAATTTTCGTTGATGATATAATGGTCAAATTATTGATGCACAATAAATGGGTATTACCATTAGCTTTGTTTCCAACCGAAGCAAATTCATTTATAATTTTATGAATACTGGCTTTCTTAAACAAATAGCTCTCTAAAATTTCTTCGCAAAAAAACTGATAGCAGACCAAGGGTCGCCCATAATCAAGACTACATCCCAAAGGACTTATCCATCCATTTTTAGTATCATATTGATTTTTTTGTTTTTCTACTAGTATTGAAAGGAAAGCGCTCTCAATCGATTCCCTACATATTTCTTCCTTACAGCATCTTGAAGAACATTCTTTGCAAAAATGAAATGATGTTTGATAGATTAATTTTTGTATTTCTTTTTCAATACATACATATATCGTAAGTAGGTTTGCTAATCTACAATCGACGCCATTCATAATCTGAAGCTTCAACTTTTTGGCTATCTCTGTCGAACCATGAACAATAGCCTGACATCTTTTTGCGATTTTTATCAATTTGTAGGAGGAAAACTCCTCTACCTTCAAGGGATCCAGAAAGAGTTCCTTCCTTTTCATAATACCCTGAAACTAAATCTTGAAATACAGTTCCATAATACATGAATTTACGAGGATAAGGATCACCAATTTCGCCAACCCCGGAAAAGTACTTGCCTTGATGCTTAATTTTTATTTTTTCCAACGAATGAAGGGTTTCATTCTCAGTGCCTACTTCAACACAGGAAGCTTCCCATATGTCCGTCAAATCAATAACACTTCCTGATATCTTTTGATAAATATACTGCAAATAAAAGAAAAATTGACCCCTTATGCCTGGGATTAATAACCCTGCTATAATACTTGCAATAACTCCGAAAATGAAGTTTCTCATTTTTAACTTCCCCTAAGGCTAACAGTTATTATGTGGAAATCTGTCTATCCCAACAACAGCGTATTCAATATAGCACAATATTTAGTGCCTAACACCTTGATCGAGAATTGCAGATTGCTTGCCATTATCAAAACTATTGGAAATGTCATGATATGAAAAGCACATCGAAATCTCAACGACCTTTTCCCTCCCCAGCGTCTGATCGTATTATTCTACCCGTGGACTGTGATCAAAGTCTCCACATAATATTGTAAGATCAAGTTTATCCTGTCACAGCTAAAGCTTTCTCGTTCTGGCATGGCTCTTACGCTCACGCTTAGACCTGCGGTGTGAAGGGCCCTTCTTCCTTGTTGTAGGCGTCCACCCTCCGCCTTCTCTATCTGAAAAATCGGCCTGATTCATATCAGGGTGCACCGCCATCTTCATCTTGTTTTCAAACTCTATTGACTCTATGGTTGCCGCCCCGTGCTTGGCAGCAAAATCAGCAATCTCCCTGTCGGAAGTAACTACAACAGACCTCTCCCGTTCCCGGATTACTATGCGCTTGATGACACTGTCGGCCGACTCCCCTGGTCGAGAAAAGAGAATATGGATCCCTCTCCTGCGGGTTCTTCGTTCCATATGGGTGTCGGCATCTGCCCCGTCAAAGACAACCGTAATGGGGTGATGTTTGAGCCTTTTGTAGGAAGCTATACATTCGAGAAGGGCATCCCGACCTTCTTCCAAGCTACGGCGCTCTATGACACTAAAGGTTAGGGACTGACGGATCAGGTTGTACCCGTCTATCACGATGTGAAGGGACATGGAAGGTCGTTACGAGGTCTTCAGCCGGGCAATCAGCCGGTCCAGATCCTCATTGCTGTAAAACTCAATTTCAAGCCTTCCCCGATCTCTCCGCCGTACGATACGCACCCTGGTGCCAAGGTGCCGGCTCAGATCATCAGCCAGGCTCTCAAGATAGATATCCTCTGACGTCCGAGCCCCTGCTCTCCGCGCCTTTGTTGGCTTGCGGTCTTTGAGTCTCTTGACTAGAGCCTCGGCAGCCCTGACAGAGAGATTCTGAGAAACGATGCGGCGCCAGACCTCTTTTTGCTGAGCAGGGCTTATAGCGCCCAGAAGCGCCCTTGCATGGCCCATGCTTAGGGTGTTGTTTATAATATCGGCCTGGATGGGCTTTGGCAGATTACGAAGCCGCAAGAAATTCGCTACGGTGGAACGATCCTGACTCACGCGCTTGGCTACCTCCTGCTGGGTGAGACCAAACTCTTTGATCAGGCGATAATACGCATCAGATCTCTCCAAAGGATTCAGGTCTTTCCGTTGAGTATTTTCAACCAGAGCTATCTCCAGCATTTCGGCACCAGAAACATCCTTGACGACCACCGGAACCTGTTTGACACCAGCCATACGAGCTGCCCGCCAGCGACGCTCGCCAACAATTAATTCATAGCCCGTGGAAACTCTTCGAACAACGAGAGGCTGAATAATCCCCTTCTCCTTGATGGAGCCCGATAAGTCCTTCAGCTCCTGGTCTGAGAAACGCCTCCTCGGCTGATACGGATTGGGCCGGATCAAATCAATATCACAGTAAAAAAAAGGCCCTGGCTCTAAGTCCGATACTTTCACGTCACCTATGAGGGCATCGAGCCCCCGGCCCAACACCTGTTTCTTAGGCATACCTTGTCCTCCATCCATTCATGATTTCTTTGGCCAGGGATAGATAGCTCTGGGCCCCCCGGCATGTAATATCGTAAAGGAGTATGGGCTTTCCAAAACTGGGGGCTTCTCCTAGTCTTACGTTTCTCGGGATACGTGTCTTGAAAACCAGATTCTTGAAGTATTTCTCGGCCTCTTCGGCAACCTGATGCGAAAGGTTATTTCGCCTGTCGAACATGGTCAGGAGCACCCCTTCAATGACGAGCCGAGGATTCAGGTGCGTCTTAACCCGCTTGAAGGTTTGAAGAAGCTGGCTGAGACCTTCCAAGGCATAAAATTCACACTGCATGGGGATCAACAAAGTGTGGGCCGCAGTCAGGGCATTTACAGTAAGAAAGTTAAGGGAAGGGGGACAATCAAGCAGTATGTAGGCATATTGGTCAGCGAGGGGTCTTAGGAAATTCCGGAGGAAGCTCTCCCGATTTGGCTGCGAGACCAACTCCACCTCGGCTCCAATCAGGTCAATACTTGCGGGAAGGACCTTTAGATGAGCCAGGTCCGTATCTACCACAAGCCCCTCAATGGATTCCTTTTGAATCAAGCCATGATATAGGCTCTTAGACAGCTCAGCCTTGTTTATGCCAACACCGGTAGTAGCGTTCCCCTGGGGATCGCAGTCAACGAGCAGGGTCTTTCGCTCGGCCACAGCAAGGGCGGCGCTAAGGTTTACCGCGGTGGTGGTTTTGCCCACGCCCCCCTTTTGATTTGCTATGCAAATAATGTGACTCATTGAAAACCTTACCCTCAACAGCCCGATACAAAATAGGCTGCAAACTCGAACCAAGAACTGGAAACGTTTCCTACCATAAAACCGGCCTTTTTCAAAGTAATAACCCTCCGGTCAACAGAAAGAGGGCTCGCACGTTTTCCTTGATTTATTCATTGTCCACGAATATGCTAAAATAAAGTGCATTTAGGGGCTTCGCCCCAATTGGAGTATTGGAACAATGGGTTTAGAGAAATATAAAAAATAATCTTTTGGCGCAAAGCTTCACCCCGTGTCCGCTTTTTCCACCCACTACTCCAGTACTCCAACACTCCATCTGAATGGCATAAATCAAGCGCCACCCAAAAATCTATAATTTCAAAGTGTTATGGGAATCCCGAGATTCAATTATACCATGCGTCTTACAAGAATAGCCATAGTCGCACTTCTCATAACAGTAATTGCGATAGGGGGGGTGTCTGAAGCCTATCCATCTCCCTCGTCTCATATTTACTTGACAACTAAGCAAGAAAGGAAGCTCGGCAGGAAATTCATGCTCTACGTGAAGAAACACTGCGAGCTCATTGAAGATCCTTTTGTCGTGAACTATGTCGACAGGATAGGCGAGCACATTGTGGCACAGCTTCCGGCCCCGCCCTTTGATTTTCATTTCTACATCATCAAGGAAGATGTTTACAATGCCTTTGCAGCTCCTGCAGGCCATGTATTCATCAACAGTGGGCTCCTTAATGCCATGGAGAGTGAGGAAGAACTAGCTGGTATACTCGCCCACGAAGTTGCCCATGTGTTGTGCCGCCATATCTCAAAACAGATAGAACGGTCCAAGAAAATAGGACTCGCTACGCTGGCAGGGGTGTTGACAGGGATCTTTCTAGGTGGAAGTCCCACGGCCACAGGTGCTATCACCTCGAGTTCCATTGCAGCCGGCAAGTCTCTTTCCCTAAAGTACAGCCGTGAGAATGAAACTGAGGCCGACCAGGTCGGACTTAAATACCTGACCAGGGCCGGATATGGAGGTGACGGGCTCCTGAAGATTTTGCAAAGAATACGCGCCAAACAATGGTTCGGCCCCCAACATATCCCCTCTTATATGAGCACCCATCCGGCCATTGAGACCAGGATGGCTTACCTTGACACCTGGATCCAGACCCACCCCGAATCGTCCAAATCGGTTCGTGCTGTAGATCCGACATACTTCCGCAAAGTTCGCACCAAGCTGATCGCCCTTTATGGCGATACCCGAGCGGCCCACAGCGAATTTGATTCCCAGCTCCGAAAAAACCCTGAAAATGCTATAGCATATTATGGCAAAGGGCTTGTTCTCGACCGAAATGGTAAGAAGAAAGAGGCAGTGGAAAACCTAAAAACGGCTCTGCGATTGCGCCCCTTGGACTCAGATATTCTGCGCGATCTAGGCAAGGCCTACTTTCACATGGGCGACTCTGTCAACGCCTTGAAGACTCTGAAGGCAGCCCTTGCCTTTAGTCCAAAAGACCCGGAAGGGCGGTTTCTCTTAGGACGAGCGCAAACGGAAATGGGGGATCTCCAAGGGGCTCTGGAGAGTTTCAAGACCCTATTGGACACCACGCCTGATTATTTGCCAGGCATCTATCACTTAGGACAAACCTACGGAAAGCTCGGCAACCTGGGAGAGGCCCACTACCACCTCGGGATTTACTATAAGGAAATAGGGCAACTCAAAAATGCGAAGTTTCACTTAAATCGTGCCCTCAATTTTCTAGCTAAGGGCAGCACAAGGAGAGTGGCCGTTGAGAAGATCCTCAAAAAGCTTTCAGGGGGTCAAGGGCACGATCGTAATGAGAAAAGTGCATGGTAAAGGTTCCACGCCCCTGAGTGGCAGACCTAAGGTCCGTTGAATAGCCAAACATCTTGGACAAAGGTATAGTTCCGCTTATTATCTGTCTCTCACCCCTCCGGTGTAGGTATTCGATTTTTCCTCCCCGGGCATTAATATCTCCGATCACATCCCCTATAAAGTCTAAAGGGACCAGGATCTCTACAGCCATGATTGGTTCCAACAGGACCGGTCTTGCCTTTTGAAGACCCTCTTTACAAGCCATGGAGGCAGCGACCTTAAAGGCCAAATGACTTGAATGAGATTCTTTGTACGTGCCACCAATCAGGACAATCGCTACATCCACAACAGGATATCCCAAGAGCACGCCACTCTCCAACGATTCCACGACACCCTGTTCAATGGCCGGAATGAACTCTGCTGGCAACGATTCATCAGGCGAGCTGTTTACAAACCAATTCCCCTTGCCACGCTCCCTGGGTGACAGCTCAAGTACTACCTCGCCGAAGTGACGAATCCCTCCAATCTCTTTTTCAAATATGGCAGATGCCTGAGCCGTCTGCTCCACGGTTTCCTTGCACACAACATGAGGCTTGCCCACATTAACTTGGGTATTGAATTCACGCTTTAGACGGCCCACCAAGATCTCAAGGTGAAGCTCTCCCATACCCGAGATGATAATCTGCCCGGTATCCTCATCATGCTCGACCCGAAATGTGGGATCCTCAGCCTCCAGCTTGCTTAAGGCCTGCTCAATCTTTTCCTGGTCTGTATGCGTTCTGGGCTCCACGGCCACAGAGATTACTGGTTCGGAAGCATCAATCGGTTCAAGCACAATAGGGTTTGACGGATCACAAAGAGTGTCCCCAGTCACCGAGGCCTTCAGGCCCATGACTCCTACAATGTTCCCAACAGTTGCCTCACTGATACGCTCCCTCTTGTTGGCGTGCATAGCAAGAATTCTTGCCGCCTTTTCCTTTGTTTGTTTGCTTGGATTAAGAATTTCGTCACCCGTCTTCAGCCGTCCCGAATACACCCGCACATAGCTTAACCTCCGGCCTTGGTCCATCAGGACCTTGAACACCAAAGCAGCCAGAGGTGATCCGTCTGAAGGATGGGCCTTCTTTACTTGCCCCGTGTTGGGATCGACCCCCTCCAAGGGTGGTACATCGAGAGGACTCGGAAGAAAGTCAACAATACCATCCAAAAGTGGCTGTATACCCCTGTTCCTGAGAGCAGCACCACAAAACACAGGAACAAGCTTCAGGCTAACGGTGGCCTTTCTAATGCTGGGAACAAGCACTTCGGAAGTCATAGGGGCTTCGGCAAGAAAGGCCTCCATTATTTGATCGTCAATCTCTGCCACTGATTCAATCAGTTTCTCACGATGCCTGGAGGCTGTTTCCATCAAGTCTTTGGGAATCTCTTCAACCCTGTAAGTTGCTCCCATGGTCTCCTCATCCCAGATAAGCTGTTTCATACTCACCAGGTCAATCACGCCTTGAAAGGAATCCTCGATCCCAACCGGTATCTGCATTACGAGAGGAGTGGCCCCCAGACGATCAGATATCATTTGAACTGTTCCAAAGAAATCTGCACCGGCACGATCCAGCTTATTCACAAAAGCAATCTTGGGTACGCGGTGTTTGTCTGCCTGATGCCAGACCGTCTCTGACTGGGGTTGTACTCCCCCCACTGCACAGAATACGCCAACCACCCCATCCAAAACCCTGAGGGACCGCTCCACCTCAATGGTAAAGTCGACATGTCCGGGTGTATCAATGAGGTGGATCTCGGCACCCCTCCAGGGGCAAGTTGTCACTGCCGAGGTGATAGTGATTCCTCGCTCTTGCTCATACGGCATCCAGTCCATGATCGCTTCACCATCGTGTACTTCGCCCATCTTATAGGATCGGCCTGTATAGTAGAGTATACGTTCTGTGATAGTGGTCTTACCTGCATCAATATGGGCAATGATGCCAATATTTCGAATCTTGCTGATATGAGAGTTTTTTTTCATTGGTTATTCGTTATTCGGGCACGAAGTGAATCTTTTGGCGCAGGGTTGCGATTCACTATTACTTGATCATGAGGATGTTTGGCCGAAAAGGAAATCGAATATCTACATGACCTGCTAGTGTTTTCGCCTCACGCCCCTCGATCAGGATTTTTACAGCCTCGATCTCCGGGATATTGAGGGATAGCGTGTTGACAACAGAAAATATCGTGAACAGCTCAGACAAGCTACCCCCGGGATGCTTCTCGCCAACGGCCCTGTCAAGATCTATATAGGCTGTACCATCCGCAGTTACATAAAGAGATAAAAGTCTTGTTTCGGCTGGAACGGTGGGCAGGAGTTCACCCTTTGGCCCCTCAATTAGGGCATGAAGCATACTTCTGGCGCGCTCAACCACACCGCCGTGTTGCACAAGGGTGCGCTCCTCAGCCTTAAGAAATCGATGATTAGCACCCAAAAAATAGAGGTGGGTCCTCACCTTGGCCGGTTTTGCGAGAAGCTTTCTCGGCCCTGGTTCAGGCTCCTCTTTTGCTCCTGTGGACAAAAAGACTTTGTAGCTATAGGCCAGGAGTCCTCCTGAAAGAATACAAAAGACAATCAGCGCTGCAAGACTATAACGTTTGATTTTCATGTTCTCTATTTAGCTGCCTATTCCAGTGATTCCGGCTGCTGGCGCAAAAGTGTATCGACTACCTGTTCTGAGGAAAGCCCCTCTATCCCATCGGAGCGAAGTCCGTGTTCGACGAGCTGGTGTTAGGTTATTTGTCACAGGTGCTGGTCTGAGTCAAGGCTGAACATATTCTTCTTATCCAATTTGGTTGTTTGTTTCGCACTCGTTGCAAATGAGACAATAGAGGAGGCATCTGCACTGGTAAAATTCCAACTCATCTCTAGAATAGCTTTCAATACTCACTATCTACAATCTTAGCAGAACAAGGGTTAGTAGAACCAAGAACACTATATTTTGTGTTTTCTTGTCACAAAACCACAATATATGCTTGACACCTCTAGTTAATAGGGGTTAATAATTAAATGATTTAAGTAGAAAGAGTCTGCTTATGACAAGAAGTGGATAAATTCTTGTGAGTTCCGATTTGCAACTCTTCATCAAAAACAGCCATCTTGGAAATAAACGACTACCCGCACAGTGGGTGGTTTTGTTTTACGGAACGTCAGCTTCCATCGATTAAGTTTGCTCCCCGTGCAAAGCACGGGGTTTCATTGCAAACAATCAAAAATCTTTAACTACCACAGTATGGACCCTATTTCTACATGGTCATAACTGCATTGTTTAAATTTTAGGGTAATTGGTTAATACTCGTTGACTTTTTTTCAGCAATCATTTATATAGCTTGTGTATTGATATTTCAGGAGGGGCATATGAACAAAGCAGAGCTCATAGAGGCCCTGAGGGAGGAGACTGGGTTAACAAGGAGCAAAGCCAAGGAGGTCGTTGAACTGTTTTTTGATGAGATGTCTGATGCACTGGCAAGTGGTGACCGGGTGGAGCTCCGTGGCTTGTGCTCGTTTTATGTAAAGGAGTATAAGGCATATACAGGTAGGAATCCCAAGACTGGAGAACCGATCCAGGTGAGGCCCAAGAAGTTACCTTTCTTTAAATGCGGTAAAGAGCTGAAAAAAAAGGTGGATTATAAATAAACCTAAGAAAAGGAGGATACCGTAAATGAAACAGTTGAAAAAGGATGTGCAGGCCGTAACCAAGGAACTCAAGGCACTTGTAAAGAAGGCAGAAAGAGTGACAAAGGCGGTTGCCAAACTTGGGAAGGGTCAAGCTGCTAAGAAGCGTAAACCTAAGGCTAAAACTAAAGCCAGGAAAAAGGCCCCTGCAAAGAGAGCTGTTGCCAAGAGAAAAGCAGGTGCTAAGAAGAAAGTGGCTGCCAAGAAAAGAGTTGCCAGAAAGAAAGTTGCCAGAAAGAAAGTTGCCAAGAAAAAAGTAGCCAGAAAAAAAGTTGCCAAGAAAAAAGTGGCTAAGAAGAAAGTAGCCAAGAAGAAGGTAGCTAAGAAAAAGGCAGCTGGTTTGACCGCCACTGATAAGGTCCTGAGGATTATCAAGAGGTCGAAGAAGGGTGTTGATGCTCCCACGCTG
>JAUWXJ010000115.1 GCA_030616425.1 Desulfobacterales bacterium
TGGAAGAACTATATGCTGGAATGTGTTTGGCGATACATTTCCCATAACGCGTATCAATATCTTTTCATCGAACGACGGGTGTAACCGGTGCGGAACATCCGCGTTGACACCATTGTTAGAAGGGGAAAGGGGGTCACATCCCAGTTAAATAAAAGCAAGAACATTTAACGGGATAAATCTTAAATATTAAGTATTCCCCGTTTGAGCCAAAAAACACAAAACCCCACCTCTCCTTCACGAGAAATAGGGCCTTCGTTCTCATCTCACAGCATCCCCTATGGTTGGGGTTAATGGATTATGTTGGAATCTGAAAGGGCAGTATCAGGAACCTGCTGATTTGTCAAGGATTAGCGGGCTGAACACTCACCGCCCGCTTCGCTCGAGGCACCCCGATTAAACATTTTCAGGTTTAACCCCAGTACGATATCCCTACCTACGGGGCAGGCGGGACAGGCAGAGTTCGCAGTCAGGAATAATGGGGTCACATCTCCCCCATTGACAACATCCTGTTCATTGAAAAACATTTGCACAAAATAGTCAAAAAAATGCTAATGTTCATTTGCTGAGGGCAGGTTCAACATGAAATCAGGAGCATATTAGGATATGGAAATACCGTTACTGAAGGACATCGTTATTATATTTGGAATATCGATTGTCGTTATCTTTATATGTCATCGAATTCGAGTGTCGGTAATTGTGGGATTTCTCCTTACCGGGATACTGGCAGGGCCTCACGGACTGGGGTTGGTAAAAGCGGTTCACGAGGTTGAAATTTTAGCTGAAGTCGGGATTGTGTTGTTGCTTCTTACTATCGGAATGGAGTTCTCACTTAAAAACCTGTTGCAAATCAAGAAATCAGTCCTGATGGGGGGCTCGCTTCAGGTGTTGCTAACCCTTTTGGCTGGTTTTGTCATAGCTATGCAAATCGGTCAGCCCTTTGGTGAGTCGATCTTTATAGGATTTCTTATATCCCTCAGCAGCACGGCCATTGTGCTCAAACTCATCCAGGAAAGGGCTGAAGTTGATAGCCCCCACGGACGTACAACTCTTGGCATCTTGATCTTCCAGGACATCATTATTGTTCCAATGATATTGGTTACGCCACTACTGGCCGGAGCGACAGGGAATTTAGGCGAATCCCTCCTCATTCTTATGGCCAAAGGAATTGGTATCATCCTGTTGGTGATCGTTAGCGCTAGATGGATTGTACCACAGGTATTGTATCAAATCGCCCGGACACGAAGCCGCGAACTTTTCTTGTTGAGCGTTGTTGTAATATGTCTTACAGTTGCGTGGATAACCTCCAGTGCGGGGCTCTCTCTTGCCCTCGGGGCATTTTTAGCGGGCTTGATTATATCCGAATCTGAATACAGTCATCAGGCACTCGGCAATATTTTACCCCTCCGTGACGTCTTTACGAGTCTCTTTTTTGTCTCCATCGGCATGCTCCTGGATGTCGGTTTTCTCTTCCAGCAGCCGACGCTCATTGCAATAATTTCCTTAGGCGTTTTGGCCCTAAAAACCATAATCGCCGGCTTTGTAACCGTATTATTGGGATTCCCACTCCGCATTGTGATTTTGGTAGGACTTGCTCTCAGTCAGGTTGGTGAATTCTCTTTCATTTTGTCCGGGACAGGTATTGAACATGGTCTACTTGCCGGAAATATTTATCAGATATTTCTATCTGTCTCTGTGCTGACCATGGCAGCGACACCATTCATTATAGCCATGGCGCCTCGCATAGCAGATCTTGTTTCACGGTTGCCACTGCCGAAAAGATTAAAATCGGGCTTGTATCCTGTTCCAGGGATAAAGGTTGAGGGCAAAAAAAACCACCTTATTATCATTGGCTTCGGGGTTAACGGTAGAAATCTGGCGCGAGCCGCCAGGGTAGGAGGAATCCCCTATGTGATCATTGAAATGAACCCCGAAACGGTAAGGAGCGAACAAGCAAAGGGTGAACCGATTTATTATGGCGATGCAACCCAAGAGGCGATATTTCAACACGCAAACATCAAAGATGCGAGAATTATTGTAGTAGCAATTAACGATCCCTCAGCAACCCGTAGAATTGCCGAAATCGTTCGGAGACTTAATCCGAAGGTTCATTTGATCGTACGAACGCGTTATCTCCAAGAGATGAAGCCTCTGTACGAATTAGGGGCCGACGAAGTCATTCCAGAAGAGTTTGAGACATCCGTGGAAATTTTCACTCGGGTTTTGGCGAAATATCTTATACCCAGAGATGAAATCGAGAGGTTCGTCGCTGAAGTGCGATCAGATGGTTACGAGATGTTCCGAAGCCTTTCCAAAGAGTCGGCATCTTTTTCCGATTTAACACTTCAGCTTCCTGATGTGGAGCTCAGTATGTTGCGGGTTGGTGTAAGATCAGCCTTGGCTGGAAAATCGTTGGCTCAGATTGAGTTGAGAAAGAGATATGGAGTTACCGTATTGGCAATACGTCGGGACTCACAAATATTGTCCAATCCACACGGAGAGATGCAACTTTGTGCTAACGATGAGCTTTTTGTCCTTGGGCTACCAGATAAGATCGCCCGGGTGATGAGTTTATTCCATGGTCCAGAAAAAAGAGAGGGAAGTTGATGAATCCAATAGCTGCAATGTTGTGCGCAATTTTTCACTGTAGACGGACGTGTCCTAAATGCAAGAGAGACCAGGTTGTCCCTACGAGCAAAAGACTCGAAAGTGTGCGTTGTAAATTCTGCGGCACAGATGTGCCTCCGCGCAAGTAGTTTATTGAAGATTCCCTGCAGCGACTCGACTGTCTTCGACCCTGAGCTCAGACCGAAGGGAGCTCGCCGAAGTCTTGCTGCGGGGAGCTTCAATTGATATCATACGGTGAGTGCATATTCAACAGCAGCTACAGCGTGAATCCTTGTGGTGTCAAACAATGGGACACGGCTGTCTTCATCTCGAACCAACAGGCCTATCTCCGTACACCCTAAAATGATCCCCTCGGCCCCATTTTCGACAAGATGATCCATTATACCGACATACTGCTTTCTTGAGGATTCTTTTCTTTCACCTACACATAACTCATCAAAAATTACACGATGAACAATCTCTCTTTCCTCCGCAGTCGGAATAATAACCTCTAATCCGTGTTTATCGATAAGTCTACCCTTGTAAAAATCTTCTTCCATCGTAAACCTGGTTCCTAAAAGGCCGATTTTTCTCATGCCTTTGGACTTGATTTTTTCAACCGTCGCGTCTGCAATGTGCAATAGCGGTATCTGAATGTGCTTTTGAACCTCATCCGCCATCATGTGCATGGTATTAGTGCAAATAATGACAAAGTCCGCCCCGCCGTTTTCTACATGTTTGGCCGCATCAATCATCAGTTCTGTGGCTTCGTCCCATTTCCCCTGTTGTTGAAGGGCTTGGATTTCGGCAAAATCAACAGAGTACATGATGCTCTTGGCGGAATGAAGCCCGCCAAGCCTGTCTCCCACGGTTTTGTTTATGATCCGGTAGTATTCGATTGAGGACTCCCAGCTCATGCCGCCGATAAGACCTATTGTTCTCATAGCATACTCCTCAGCGAGACTTTTGCATAACCTCTCCTCTTTGAGCCGCCACTAAAACGTTTTTTTGCCAAAATACCTCGGCAAGTTATCTCTTGCCCCTTTTCCTTTGTTTATCCTTTTTGCCTTTCCTGCCCCTGTCATCTTCGTCGTCATATCTGCCTGCGCCTTTACCTTTTTTATTCTTTTCACCCCGTTCCTCTCGCAATGTATTCCTCTCTCCCTTTTGTCGTTCTTTCAATTCCTCAATGTCATTCTTATGTCTCTCTTTCAGTTCTCTCATCTCAACCTTATGTCGTTTTTGAAGTTCCTTCCTCTCTTCCTTGTGCCATTTACTCAACGCCCTCCGATCCTCACCGTATTGTTGGGCGTACATGCCCTTGTCCTCTTCCGCAGCTGCCGCCCGTACAAGCGGAATCCCATTAAACACAAATATCGCCAGTACAAATGCGGGTGCTACGATATAACAACTCTTCCATTTCATAATAATCCTCCTTATTCTGGGGTCATCCATTCTTCCACATTCTTCCTACAGATCTATCCCGAGTGCCATCATGGAGGCCCTCGCCTTGATGATGCTTTCCTCATATTCAAGTTCAGGAGCAGAGTCGGCCACAATGCCCCCTCCAATCCCCAGGACGCCCTGTCCGTCCCAAAGCTCAAGTGTTCTGATGGCGACATTGAGCACTATTCTGTCTTGAAAAAAGTAGCCGATCGTCCCGCAGTACACGCCTCGCTGATGGGGCTCGAGTTCATAAATGATTTCCATGGCCCTTTTCTTTGGAGCCCCTGTTATGGAGCCTGGTGGAAACGTTGCGCGGATAATATCAGGGCTCTGGGTATTGGTTCTAATCATCCCGCTCACGTAAGAGACCATCTGATAAACAGTGTCATACGCCTCAACCACATACAGCCTGGGGACCTTCACAGAACCGTACTCGCAGAAGCGCCCCATATCGTTTCTCATAAGGTCCACGATCATGACGTTCTCTGCCCGATCCTTTTTGCTCCCTTTCAGCTCCTGCCTCAACCTCCTGTCAATCTTTGCCTGTTTGGATCTCTTTCTCGTCCCCTTCATGGGCTTGCTCAGGATCGTATCGTGCTTCAGGCGCAGAAAAAGTTCAGGACTTCCAGAGATGACCACACCCTTTCCCAGGTTGATAAAGGCCGCATACGAGACCGGCTGGATCTTCTTCAGGCGCAGGTACAGGTCAAAAGGGTCTCCCGGGCTGGTGAAATAGGCCCTCTGGGTGTAGTTGATCTGATAGACATCTCCTGCTCCAATATAATCGAGTACACGGCCGACGTTTTCAAGATACGTGGCCTTGCTCTGATTGAAGCCGATCATTTTACTAGACCTGCCTTGCCCTTTTTTCCTTTTAGACTTAGGCAGGGAGGGTGGCGTGTCCTTGTGCCAGGAAGACCAGCTCTTTTGGACATGATCAAAGGCGAGGAATTGCGGATAGGCCGCAAGATAGATGTGAGGATTCGGCGTGTCCTTGCCGCCGGGGAGAGGGAGGTCTTCTATCCACTGGCAGACCTCGTAACCCACGTAGCCGGCTATGAAGTATTCCCTGGTGTGTGCGGTTATGAAACGAAAGAGGTCGCCCCTGTCAAGCTCTGTGACGTCCCCACTAAAGACCTTTTCCGGCTCCCAGGCTATGAAGGAATGGCGATCCGCAAAGGAAGGCTTCTGGCTCTCCAAAAAAATAGCGCCCGGTTTATGATACAGGGCGCTGAAAACCTCACACGGATCAGCCTCGATTCTAAAGCTCGTTTTTTCCATTAACAATCTTCAATTATCAATTGCCAATCATCAAATATCAATTATCAATTATCAAATATCAATTATCAATTATCAATCCTTCCCCGTTCCCCATCCCAGATATTCTGAACGGTAGTCGATCTCTCGCTCGATCTTGACTGCACAGACCTTAAGCTCCGGGATCTTGGCCACCGGGTCCAGAGCTCCATGGGTCAAAACATTGGTCCGGGTCTCAGGGTAGTGGAAGGTCATGGAGACAACACCCGGAGGGGTTGTTCCCGAGATCTTTGCCTTGGCCCTGACAGTCCCGCGCCTGGAGATCACCTTTACGGTCTCACCCTCCTCGATCCCCAGTCCGGCTGCATCAGCAGGATTTATCTCTACCTGTTCTTCACCGCGCAAGACATTCAGTTCCGGCACCTTGCGCGAGAGGGTGCCGTGATAATGAAAGATACTCCGCCTTGTAGTCAAGACCAGGGGATACTCACGGCTGGTCTCCTCTGCCGGGGGACGGTAGAAAACAGGTGTGAGCTGCCCGCGATTGCTGGGGGTGGTGAACTTCTCGGCATAGAGATACGGTGTGCCGGGGTGTTTCTTGTCAGGGCACGGCCACTGTATTCCAGTCCCCTCAATACGCTCGTACGTGATACCCCCGTAACTTGGAGTCACCTTAGATATCTCTTTCATAACCTGTTCAGGGCTGTCAAAATCAAACCCCTTGGCCCCCATCTCTTTTGCAATGTCGCAGATGATCTCCCAGTCGAGGCGGGTGTTACCTAGAGGCTTTATGGCTTCACGCACCCGCTGTATCCGCCGCTCGGTGTTTGTGAACGTCCCGTTTTTTTCAGCAAAACTGGCCGCCGGCAGGACCACATCGGCCATTTGTGCGGTCTCCGTGAGGAAGATATCCTGCACAACGAGCAGCTCCAGATGCGAGACTGCCTCTTCGATAAAGCTGGTGTCGGCCTCGGTAAGCACGGGATTCTCACCCACGAGGTAGAGGGCCTTCACATCCCTTGAATTGGCGGCCCCAAACACCTCGGTCAGGGTCAGCCCTGGTGACGAACTCAGCTTGCACCCCCAGGCCTTCTCGAATTTTTTTCGTATCTTTGTATCACCGACCTTCTGGTAGCCCGGAAAGACATCCGGCAGGGCCCCCATGTCGCAGGCCCCCTGAACATTGTTTTGACCCCTCAAGGGGTTGACGCCTGTTGAGGGTTTCCCGATCTGGCCCGTAAGGAGCGCCAGGTTGGCCACGGCTCTTACATTATCGGTCCCATGGGAGTGCTGGGTAATCCCCATGGCATAGAAGATTGTTGCAGGTGAAACAGAGGCATACATCCTGGCGGCCTCGGCAATATCCCTGACGTCCACACCGGCGATCTGCGCATTGAAGGAGAGAGCAGATGCCATGACCGCTTCTGCAAAGGCATCAAAGCCGTCACACCTCTCTTCAACAAATGCTGTATTTAGGAGTTTCTCTTCAACAATGACCCTGGCCATGGCATTTAAGAGGGCCACATCGGTTCCTGGACGATGCCTGAGCCAGATATCAGCTATCCGGCAAAGCGGTGTTTCACGCGGGTCAGCCACGATGAGCTTTGCGCCGTTTCGTACTGCCCTGATAATCTGTCTACCTATGATCGGATGGGCGGCTGTCGGATTGCTCCCTATGACAAAGATGCAGGCAGCTTCCGCGATTTCAGAAATAGAGTTTGTCATTGCGCCGCTACCGAGCATGGCAGCCAGACCGGCTACCGTGGGCGAGTGTCAGAGGCGTGCGCAATGGTCTATATTGTTTGTCCCCATCACGCCCCTTACAAACTTCTGAAAGATATAGTTCTCTTCGTTGGTACACTTTGCAGAAGCAATGGAGGCAAATTGGTCCCCTTTATAATGGGCCAGGCTGCTGGCAACATACTTGATCGCCTGTTCCCAGTTGACCTCAACAAATTTCCCTCCTCGCTTGACAAGGGGCGATGTCACGGATTTGCCAGGATGAGCTACTTCATCAATGCCGTGGGCTATCCGCTCAAGCGGGTCGTACGCCCGCACAAGCGGCGAAGAGAGCCGATCAGGACTATGAATAAACCCGTGGCCAAAGCGCCCTCGTACGCAAAGCTCACCCTGGTTTACAGGGTTTTCAGAATCACCCTCGGCCCTAACAATCGTGTCCCCCCGCACACCCAAATGGAGCCCACAGCCCACACCGCAATAAGCGCAGATCGTCTTCACTTCC
>JAUWXJ010000053.1 GCA_030616425.1 Desulfobacterales bacterium
AAAACGAGGAAGGATACCTTGAAAAGAGAATAATTAAGTACGGGAGGCATTATGAAACCAAGGAAAATAAGAGACCGCATTTACTGGATGGGCTCTGTGGATTGGGACAGACGTTTATTTGACTCACTCATCCCACTTCCAGATGGAACAAGCTATAACGCCTACCTCATTGAAGGGAGTGAAAAGACTGTTTTGCTGGACTCAGTTGATCCTTCCCTGGCCGATGAACTCCTGGCACAGCTTGAGGACGTCTCTGGGATCGACTACGTCATCTCACACCATGCGGAGCAGGACCACTCCGGAACGATCCCGCAGGTTCTTGAAAAATACCCTAGGGCCAAGCTGATAACAACCCCCAAAGCAAAGGGAATGCTTATCGATCTTCTGCGAATACCAGAGGAGTCTTTCATAACCGTCAAGGACGGTGAGACTATATCTCTCGGGGACAAGACCCTGAAGTTTATATATACTCCTTGGGTTCATTGGCCTGAGACCATGGTAACTTATCTGGAAGAAGATAGAATTCTTTTCAGTTGCGATTTTTTCGGTTCCCATTTTGCGACAACCGATCTCTACGTCACTGATGAAGGGCGCGTTTATGAGGCAGCGAAGCGCTATTATGCCGAGATCATGATGCCCTTCCGGAAAGTGATCGAGAAGAACCTGGAAAAACTCGCGTCTTACGACATAGAAATGATAGCTCCCAGTCATGGGCAGATATACCCCCGCCCATCATTTATTATTGATGCCTATCGGAATTGGATCCTCGGCCCTCCTCTAAACACGGTGGTCCTGCCCTACGTATCTATGCACGAAAGCACGAGGCGTATGGTAGATCATTTTGTTTCGGCCCTTGTGGAGAGAGGTGTTCGGGTCGAACAGTTCAACCTGGCCGTAACCGATATAGGAAAACTTGCCATGGCCCTAGTTGACGCAGCAACGATCGTTGTTGGAACTCCCACAATTCTCGCCGGGCCTCATCCTTACGCTGCCTATGGTGTATTTCTGGCCAATGCCCTTCGGCCCAAAGCGAAGTTCCTTTCCATCATTGGTTCCTATGGATGGGGAGGTAAGACTGTAGAAATATTGGCAGGGATGATTCCTAATCTTAAGGTTGAAGTTATCGAACCTGTCCTTGCCAAAGGGCTCCCGTCAGAGAATGATCTTAAAGCCCTCGAAAACTTGGCTGAGACCATCGCAACGAAACACAAGGAGCATGGTATGGAATAACCACGGTGGTTCTACAAGACTGTGTGCCATCTGTGTCCGTGGTGAGAAATGAAGATTCCGTCCATTGATCCGAGCGAATGCACTGACTGTGAGGTCTGTATAGAGCTGTGTCCTACCGTGTTCAGACGAAACGATGCAGGCTTCATTGAGGTAGCTGACCTGCCGGAATACCCGGAAGAAGAAGTCGAGGAATGTATCAAGAACTGTCCGGCAGACTGTATAGCATGGGAAGAGGTCTGATTTGTTCCATTATTCCAGAGGAGGGACGGGGATCCTCAAGGAAGGAGGTTTTTACTTGGTTTTAGGAAAAGCCTCCGGCGGCATGCTCACCGGGCAGCAGGCATTTATTTCTCCCAATAAGGTCTCACGGGCTAATCGCTTGCCCGTACTTGTTAGAAATGTTTTTTCAATGGTTTCCGACAACTTCTCCCTTTCAATTTCCTTGTTCTTATAGTGTTTTTGAAGATTGACGATGAGGTCGGCATCATAAACGATTTTGAAATTCAGGGTCTCTTTATCCCGGGGGTGGTGGTGATGACCGATGATGTCACAGACCTCATCTATGAGCCCTTCGTTTGCGCCCAGTTTGGCCAGGATATTTCTGGCAATGTGAGGTCCTTCTTTTTCATGATATTGGGCCTGAGCGCTGTTGTATTTTCGCTCAGCTTCGTGGATACCGATATCGTGGAGATAGGCTGCGCACAGGACCACGGCAGGGTCCCCTTTTTCCTTTTTGGCAATTTGTTCAGCATATCTTGCCACATCGGCGGCATGGCCGATCCTTTTAAAGTCTTTCCAAAAGTAGTGCTTCATTTCGATAGCCACTCGATCTTTCAACAGATCATCCTTTTCGGCCAAGAGCTCCGGGGGCAGATTCCCCAGGCATTGCTCAGCATACTGGCAGTAGGAGGCGCAGCCAAAATCCATCTCGGGGTTTGCAAATCGATGGCCGCAATTCTTGCATCGGCGCGTTGTGTCGTCCTTAAAGAACTCAACTTCATGGCCACATTTGGGACAATTGGCCTCAAATATGGCTCCTGGCTTCCAGTAACGGGTGTCTTGTCCCGGACATTTCATGGTGATGACGTCAGTCTGTTGTCAGTAGTCCGTTGTCAGTGGTCAAGTGTATATATGTTTTTAAAAAGCGAACTCTCTAATAGCCTCAACTTTTCCTATGCCATGTATCATAGTTAATTGATTTTGCGCTTTCGGCAACCGGCAACTGTCAACGATCAACGGACACAACCAGTCAGTATAGATCGCACGTGAATTCGTCACATTCCTTCTCTGCCAGCACATCGAACGTGTAAAGGATCCTCTTTTCCTTTTCCAGCCTCTTTTCCGGAACCTTTTCAAAGGTCAGGGTCTGGATTCTTTCCAGGGCCTCCCCCTTTGAGGGGATTGCTTCCAGACCTTCAGCAATGACCCTGCTTGATTTTGTTTCCAGTACTTCTGCGTCTTTTCCGTTAGTTACGATTGCAACGGGAACTTCATAATTTTCAACGAGCCTTGCTGCGGCCAGTGTCGAGCGTTCCCTGCTCACCAGGGAACCAGGACCAAAGATAACGATGGCAAAGGCCTTGCCGTTTACCCTGATGACAAAATCGACCCTGGCGGTTCCGATGTTGCCGTCCACATTTAGCGGAATTTCGCGCTGTACCTCGATATCATCTTTTGAATATCCTTTTTTCTCTACCAGGAACCGTGCAATCTTCTGCCTGGCCCGCTCATCATGGGTATCAAGGATGGTACGGCCTGTGATGAAGTCAACTGTTTCACCCAGTATGAGATGATGTGTAGACACGTTATCTCCCAACCACTATGTTATCGAAGGGTGCCTGCACCGTAACTCGGATACGGGCGACTCACGTTGCCAACGCCCATGCCCAGTATGCTGCCTGTTGCAAGAAGAAAAGGGGCATCATAAAAATCACCGAATCCGTGTGGCGCTATGTCATAGTCTAGAAGAGAAACAAAAGGGATCTCCTTACCATTCATTATCTTCATATAATGGGGGTGCGTGATCGCCAGGAATTGAATCCCTTCAGGACCAAAGCCCACGTCCTTGCCGAGTTGTTTCCTCACCCTTTCCACGCTCATGTTGTGGTACTTTTTCCCAAGCTGAACCTTTCTGAAGTAGAATCCTTTAGGTCTTGGCACAGTATCTTCCCTCAGCCTGATGAACTTCGGATCATCAAACCTTACATACTCACACTTCCACGTTCCGCCCCATCTCTTTCGCCTCCGAACCGCGTATTCCCATGCCAATTTACCAGAAAGGACTGTGTCTGCATGACTGAGGCCATCATCCCCAAAACCGTAGAAGAGCACGGCACCCACAAATCCATCTCTTCGGTCCTGATCGGTTATCTCAGGAGGTTGACCTATACGCTGAAATTCTTCCTGGCCGATGCCCCACCCCATCTTCTGATTTGCCTTTTTCCAGGCCTTGATCTGGGCATTACGGTCACGGATGAATCGATCGGCAGATTTCTTCCGAAACAGTTGTCCTGACGCCTTGCTGCAAAAGCTTTTGATCTTTTTGATGAAGCTTCTCATAAGAGCCTCACGACGGTGATTCTGATGACGTGATCTCTAAGCATTGAGCTCTTTCCCACAGCTCATGCAGAAGTTTGCCGTGATGGGATTTTGTGCATCACAATGACTACATGTAATATGCCTTTTTGGTTTTTTTCTTTTTTTCTGGGGAGTAGCAGATTTTGGTTTTCCGTATTTTTTCTCCTCATAGTCCTTAATAGCTTCAGCAAGCGCTTTTGCACCAAGATTAGAACAGTGCATCTTTTCTCTTGGGAGACCATCAAGGGCCTCTGCAGCAGCCTTTTTGGTGATGGATTTAGCCTCCTTTAAGGTTTTACCCTTGGCCATTTCACTGACTATGCTGGAGACTGCAATGGCAGCAACACATCCAAATGTCTTGAACTTTACATCAGCGAGTTTATCATTTTTAACCTTAATATAGAAGGCCATCATGTCTCCGCACACTGGGTTGCCGACTTCTCCGATTCCATCGGCATTCTCTATGACACCGGCATTCTTCGGGTTTGAGAAATGCTCGATTACTTTTTCTGAATACATTTCTTACCTCCTTGTAAACCTTGAGCCCTTTTATGCCTTTTGATTATGTGAGACAGAGTAATAGAATTCAGTTTCTTATCCATTGCTCTTGTTGCCGATTCCCATATGTTGCGTGTCAGACAAGTCTCTGACCTATCGCATATATCTGGATTTTCAATACATTGAGTCAGATCGATTCCACCTTCGAGTAGTTCGACGATTTTCCCAACAGTGATTTTATCAGGCGGCCTTGCAAGCATATGGCCCCCTTTTGGACCGCGGACGCTTTTCACATAATCAGCTTTTTTTAATGGTATAATAAGTTGTTCAAGGTATTTGACAGAAATATCCTGACGCTTTGCAATATCACCTATTTGGACAGGACCTTCATCGTAATGTTGCGCCAGGTCCACCATCATCCTGGTTCCATAGCGACTTCTAGTTGATAGTTTCATACAAATGCCCCCGGTTACGCAGCGGTCTTTTTCCCCCAGATAGGAGAGAATGAACGAAGCCTTTCAACAGCAAAAGGGAGTTTTTCCAGCACATATTCCACCTCCTCACGCGTATTACTGCTATTCAGGGTAAACACGATAGACCCTTGTGCCAGATCAGGCGGTATTCCGATTGCCACAAGGACAGGAGAGGTCTTGAGGGCCTTTGAGGCACAAGCAGAGCCAGTATTTGCATAGATGCCCTCTTGGTTGAGCATAAAAAGCAATGCCTCTCCTTCAATAGCTTGAATACAAAAGCTTGCATGGCCGGGAAGCCTCTTGTCGGGATGGCCCGTATACTTTACCTGTTCAATCCGCTCATGGATGCCTGCAACAAGAAGGTCCCGCAGTTCTCCTATATGGTTGGTTTTATCGGGCAGTTCTTTTACGGCAATCTCTGCTGCCCTGCCAAGTCCGACAATGGCGGGGACGTTCTCTGTTCCACCTCTTCTGCCCCTTTCCTGGATTCCCCCATGTATCAATGGCATCAGTCTTAGATTATCCCTGAAATAGAGTGCGCCAATCCCCTTGGGTGCGCCAAGAGAGACACCGGAAAGGCTCAACAAATCCACGCCTAGTCCATTGACATCGACTGGTATGTTGCCGACTGTGGCAACCGCATCCGTATGAAAGGAGACTTCCCTTTCTCGACAGATAGCAGACAGTTCTGTAATAGGTTCAATGGTCCCGATTTCATTGTTTGCATGCATGATTGATACTATGATGGTTTCAGGTCTCATTGCGCTGGCTAGGCGCTCCGGATCTACCAGACCATATTCGTCAACTGAAAGAAAAGTCACCTCAAAATCCATACGCTCCAAGAATCTCGCTGAATTAAGGACAGAATGATGTTCAATCGCAGAAATAATAATGTGATTTCCTTTTTTCTGCTTGGCCAGGGCTGAGCCTTTAATGGCGAGATTGTTTGCTTCGGCACCCGATGAGGTGAATATAATTTCCTCTGCTTTGGCACCTATGAGTTTGGCTACCTTGACTCTTTGCTCTTCAATGACCTGCTTGATCTTTGAACCCATGTCATAAATAGTCGAGGGGTTACCAAAATGCTCGTCAAAATAAGGGAGCATGGCTTCAATAACCTCTCTTCTTACAGGCGTTGCTGCGGCGTGATCCATATATACCCTTCTCATGTTGGACCTCCCTAATTATTCTTTCTTATATAGAGCTTATAACAATCCTCGTCTTCCTCCATACCGATAAATTCCTGCCCACACTTTTGACACCAGGCAGGGATATCCTCCAGAGCGCCGTCATAGTCGGTCAACACCTCTAATATTTGGCCCTTTTTCAGACACTTGAGCTTATCACCTGGTTCCAAAAGATGGAGGGGGCACATACGGCAAACCAGATCTAGGGTATCATCTGATGGCTGATTCTCCACGAATTTCATATCTTGCTCCTTTCGGGATTTGGGGCAGGCTATTTCATAGCAGCCTTATCTATACCATTTAAGTAGACTATAACAATGCTTTGACATAGTGTCAAGTACTAATGGATTATTTTAACGGAAATTCCCTATATGGATCTTCAAGAAGCGTCTGACAAAAGAACCATATATTCGAATAAACTTTAGGGGCTCTTATCCGAGGCAACAGATGACACTGTTGGATGTTAGACATTATTTGTCCTCCAGACGAGTGAAGGCCCCCTTGAATCAAGAGGGCCTTCACAGACTGCTTGTGTCGTCCAAGGCTGTAAGTAATTTCTCACGGGGTTTTGTCGAGACGAAGAAATTTCTTTTTAGGGTACAGCGTTGTGACGAACACAGCAGAAAATATGTTGAGTGGGACTATTTGTAATAATGAACTGAAATTATCAATGGCCTCCTAAGCCCTGTCATCAGTACAGTTTGTTTTCTTGTTGGTCCTTGCCTGAGGAGCACTACCACTTTACCAAAAGCTGAGATAATTGAACGATATTGTTACATTGAACCGACTACTTCAGGATTGAGTATTGGCTCAAGCACCTCGCAATCCTTGCACATCTTCATCTTCTTGTTCCAATCCCTTTGCACCCTTCCCTCACAGATGGTTCCATTGATGAACCAGCACAAAAGGCCGGCTTGAAATTCCCATGCCGGACATCTTTGGCGCTGTTCGCGAGGGCATTTCTTTATGACCCAACACGCTTTCCGTGGCTTACCGCTTCCTCGCTTTCTGGAGACAAGGAAGAATATCTGTCGCTCCACGTGGGCCGGCACCGCTCGCCATCCCTGCTCATAGCCCTGTATGGCCTTAACAGACGTTCCGAGGAGTTGGGACATCTCCTTTTGCGTCTTGCTCAGTCTCTTTCGGAGGAATAAGAATTCCTTGCTGTCCACTGGGGATTCCAATAACCTTTGTTTGATGATTTTGTAAAAAGTCTTCAATTCGCTTTGTTGGTCACTTTCTGAAGGTTCTAAGTTTGCTTCGCTAAATTGCAAAAACTCGGGCTAACGCCCTCAAACAGTTTGCAATTTTTACGCTTCGCTTCACTAAGAACCTTTAGCAAAAAGCGACTAGGATATGCTCATCAAAGACTTTTTACGAAATCATCTTGTTTGAACGACCATAAAAAAAGTTTGATATTAACTACCACATTGTGGTAGTCGTGTCAACAAAAAACAAAAAAAACAATTTTCACATAGCTATTATACGGGGTGGTGTTAGGGGGCCTTTGAACGTGAACATTTATTGATGTGAAGACGGAATGCTTTGATCATAAACGGGTATTATGACCGGCCTGCTCCCCGCGCACGAAGTGCTGCCGCAAGGCAGAACGCCCGTCCTTCAGGGCGGGGTCAAGGGGAGCTATACAAAAATATCTGTCTTCCTTTCCGGGAAGCCCCGCCTGGGAGGGCGGGGAGCTTCACTCATGCCTTGGCAAGGGAAGTTAGAAAAGTGAGGGCGACAAAATATTGGATGGGCAACAAAAAAGGTGTGATACGGTCATAAAGTTGTGATAAATGCCGGTACGTGTCCTTATTGCAATAAGATACTTTGTGAAGGAAGGTTTGGTCTGGAGTATGGTGGTTGTGAGCAGGGCCTATGAAGGTGGATAAAGATAATATAGCACGAAAAAAAGAGGACCTGATCCGTCTGCTCCGAGATGCCGGTTCTCTGCTGGTCGCCTTTTCCGGTGGGGTGGACAGCTCTTTCCTGTTGGCTGTAGCCCATGAAACCCTTGGAGAGGACGCCGTGGCAGCAACAGCAGTTTCGGAGATATACCCGGTGCGTGAAAAGGATGCAGCCACAAGATTTGCCCAGGAGATGGGCATTGAGCACATCCTGTTCCGCTCCGACGAGACCAGGCTTCCACACTTTGTATCGAACGGGCCGGACAGATGCTATCATTGCAAGAAATCACTCTTTAAGAAGCTTACTGAAATAGGAAAAGAGAGAGGCATAAAACATGTAGCTCATGGAGCCAATGTAGATGACCTGAAAGATTATCGCCCGGGGCTACGGGCTGCAGGGGAAACGGGAATTGTTGCCCCCTTGATAGATGCGGGTTTTAGTAAGCAGGAGATCCGTTTTCTATCCAAAGAGATAGGGCTTTCCGCGTGGGACAAACCAGCCATGGCCTGCCTTGCGACAAGGATCCCCTACGGAAGTCGTATTACTGCTGAAAAGTTGAAGATGATTGACGAGGCTGAGGAGTTTCTTCTTGAAAGGGGTGTCAGGCAATGCCGGGTGAGGCATCACGGGTCTGTGGCAAGGATAGAGGTGGAAGGCCCAGGGATAGAGGTGATCATGGCAGATGATCTCAGGGAAGCGATTGTGCAAAAATTCAGAGAGATCGGTTTTTTGCATATTGCTGTGGATCTGGAAGGTTATATATCGGGTGGCATGAATCGAGTCCTGAAAATTGAACCGCCGCAAAAAGGCCTTTTTCAAAGAGCTAAAGTATTACAAAAATGCATTGACAGGTAAGATGTGATATACTATATTGGTAGCATGAAGATTAAGGCATCTATAACACTATCCGAAGACTTGGTAAGAGAAATGGACAAGCTCATGGGTCGATCCGGTAATCGGTCGGCACTCGTGGAGCAAGCTTTGCGTGATTACCTAGCTGCTAAAGCGCAACAGATCCGTGATGCCAAGGATCTTGAGATTCTTAACCGGCGTGCCCATAAACTGAATAAAGAGGCCCAAGACGTCCTCTCGTACCAAGTGGAGTTATGAGACGGGGAGAGCTTTATCGTGCGCGTAAGGCTTCTGCCCGTGATCCAAAGAAGTACCGTGTTTTTGTCGTCGTAAGCCGCCAGGTTCTGATCGACTCACGGTTCTCCACCGTTATCTGCGCCCCTATATATTCCGTTTATGATGGACTTTCGACCCAAGTCCCCGTCGGTATTGATGAGGGTCTAAAGCACGATAGCAGTATCCATTGCGACGAGCTCATCAGTATCCACAAGTCTTCCTTGACCCACTTTATAAGCACACTGTCTCTCCAAAAAATCCGCGAACTCGACAAGGCGCTCGCAATCGCACTAGGTCTGACTCAAGTTACCTAAATAGATACGGCAGGAGGATATAATGACAGGCAAAGTGATCTTGAAAGATGCCTTTAAGCGTTTCACCCTTGATCAGGACAAGGTCATAACACCTGAAAAGACTGTGCAAGAGTTTAAGGAAAAACTAAAAGAGGTAAATCTCGATATATTGGAAAGGACAACGAGAATCGACAATGGCAGGCTTGATATCCCCATATATTTCAGCGTATGCGGCCAGGATGCCCAGAAGATCATAGGCACAAAGAAACAAATGGGAAAGGGGGGCACCCCTCAGCAGTCAGAAGCGAGTGCAGTCATGGAGCTGGCTGAAAGATTCAGCTTCTTTAGTTTTTGCAAAAACCCTGAAAACTTTTTTCTTGAAGAATACAAGAATCTGAAGGATCGTGCGCTCCCTTTTGAGGCGATTGCCTTATCTGTACATGACGATTCGGATGACCTGGACAAGGCCCGAGAGGTTTTCTCAAGGCTCCCCCTGAAGTGGACCTGGGCTTACAATATGACCCGCCAGGAAGAGGTCCTCATCCCCTTTAACTGGTTTTTTGCTATCAATGAGTACAATGGTCCCTCGGCTGGAAATTGTGTGGAAGAGGCATTGAGCCAGGGCATATGCGAGATCGTGGAAAGGCACGTATCATCAGTAGTGAGTCGCAACAAGCTCAGCTCGCCTGCAATCAAATTAGAGTCAGTAACCGATCCACTCGTCCTTGAGATGATTGGCAAGTACAAAAAAGCGGGTGTCAGCTTGTTCGTCTCTGATTTTTCGCTCGATACAGGGATCCCCAGTGTGGGCGTGCTCGCTTATGATCCTTCCACGTTTCCTGAAAAGAGCGAGATCGTGTGGACTGCTGGCACTACGCCCAATCCCCAGAAGGCATTAAGTCGTGCCCTGACAGAGGTGGCCCAGCTCGCGGGCGATTTCAATACATGCTCCAACTACGTGGCGAGCGGTCTCCCCAAGTTCAAGACCATTGACGAAGCCGATTTTGTGACACATCCGCCGAGTGAGAAAGATATTACAGAACTATCAGACCTTTCCAATGACAACATAAGGGTGGAGGTGGAAAACTGTATTTCTGCCTTGTCCCGAATTGGCATGGAGGTGATTGTTGTCAATACAACGCATCCCAAGCTCGAAATCCCGGCCTTTTATACCATCATACCGGGTGCCCATTTTCGGGAGCGGGCGGTAGGGACCGGCGTGGGCATGTTCTCGGCCAAGCTCATAGCAGAAAGTGGCAACCCTGAGCGGGTAATTGCTGAGTTACAAAAAGTGGATGCATTGATGCCTGGAAAATACTATGTCAAATTTTTCTTGGGATTATGCCACCTTTCTACGAACAAGCCATCAGAGGCGCTAAGGTATTTTGAGGAGGCGTTGGAGCTCGATCCAAAAGATGGAGACATTGCCAGTATTTATTCGTATATGGGCATCTGCTTGAAGGACTTGGGTCAATACCAACAGGCGATCAGAATCCTCGAAAAAGCAGAGGGCTATGATGTGGAGAGGACCGACGTCTACAATCTCATGGGATTCTGTTACTACAAGTTAAGAGAGCATAAGAAGGCGATCCAATCTTTTCGCAAGGTGCTCAATCTGGATCCCAGTTCTGCCATCGATTATGCCAATATTGCTTCCAATTATCGTGACATGGGGGAAAAAGAACTCGCTATTCGTTATTACGAACTTGCCTTAGAGCTCGATTCCACCATAGAGTTTGCCAGGGATAATTTGCAGAGGCTCCAAGGTGGGTAATATTCTACATCATATCTTTATCACTTTGTTCAACAGCGCGATCGATCTGAGCCTTGAGCTGGGGTGGTAGCCCCGGGATATCCACACTCAAGAAACCTCTGACAATGGTGGCGGTGGCTTCATCCTCATTCAGGCCGCGAGACATCAGATATAAGATCTCCTCTTGTGCGATCTTTCCCACAGCCGCCTCATGGGACATCTCCACGCCGTTCACCTTGCCGTTTAGCTCCGGTATGGCATGAATCGATCCGCCGTTGAGGATAAGGCCCCTGCACTCCAGGTGTGCTTTTATCCCTGGCACCTCACCCACTAGGTCCCCGCGGGCAATAATATTTCCACCATTGCTGATGGCGCGGGCAATAATCTCTGCTCGGGTATCTTGCTCTTTCAATATAATACGACCGCCTACGTCCATTTCAGAACCCGGGCTGCCCACCAGCAGGCTATAGAACCGGGCAACTGCGCCCTTTCCAACCAGGTGGGTGGTCGGATACATCTGTAAAGACTTCACCGGCTTCATGCATATGTAATTGTTTAGAAAAAGACCCCCCTCCTCAACCTGCGCCACTGACCTTGGTCTCACCATCATCTCTTCAGCCCAGTGGTGAATCATAGTGAAGCTAAGCTTTGCGTCCTTCTTGACAAAGAACTCAGATATGCCCACATGGAGCCCTCGTCGCAAATGGGCAGCAGTTGCACAACCCGTGATGATATGAAGCTCTGAGCCCTCCTCAGCGATAATAATGTTATGCACATTCTGGCTTAAGCCTTCCTTCTCCAGATACAGACACGCCTGCACAGGATAGATCACCTTGCTCCCTG
>JAUWXJ010000182.1 GCA_030616425.1 Desulfobacterales bacterium
CAGGCGAAAGTATGCTGATCAAGTCGTGAAGGACAATTTGGTTTTCATGGAGTGTACCCAGACCATAATAGACCAGGTAGATCAAATAAGGAACCTTGTAAATGAGTTCTCCTCTTTTGCTAGGCTCCCGGCAGCAACCCCTGAGCCATGCTACTTGCCCGAACTTGTGGAAGAGGCTGTGGCACTTTACCGCGAAGCACAGCCTGACATCATATTCAAGATCCATTCAGGGCCGGACATTCCACAACTCAGTTTAGATCCACAGCAGATGAAACGTATTATGATCAACCTGATCGACAATGCCATCGCAGCCATGAACGGGAGGGGAACCATCGGCGTGACTCTGAGCTTTGATCCGATCCTCAAGATTGTGCGACTAGAGGTAAGCGACACGGGACCAGGGATATCTCCAGAAGATAAAATTCGGCTTTTTGAACCTTATTTTTCCACCAAGAAGACCGGCATGGGATTAGGACTTTCTATTGTCAGCACCATTATTGAAGACCACAATGGATTCATCAGGGTGCAGGACAATCAGCCAAGGGGAACGAAATTCATTGTGGAATTGCCGGCATAAGAATTGTTTGTTGGGTTTATTGAGTTCATTGAGTTGATGGGGTTTTAACACAACAAACTCAATAAACTACCTTAAAGGAGCATATCAGTGTTTCCAACCATATTAGCTGTTGATGATGAAGTTGCCATATTGCAATCGCTGAGCGGTATCCTCTCTGACGAGGGGTTTGAAGTCCTGACCGCTTCTAACGGATACGAAGCCTTGAAGATCATAGAGGAGGAATCTCCGGATTTGGTCCTTCTGGATATCTGGATGCCGGGCATTGATGGCGTGGAAACACTTCAGGAAATCAAGAGGACTAATCCGTTTCTTCAGGTAGTTATTATCTCGGGTCACGGCACTATTGAAACAGCTGTCAAGGCTACGAAACTAGGGGCTTACGATTTCATTGAAAAACCGCTTTCCATCGAAAAAGTTGTGGTAACGATTAACAATGCGCTCAACTTTCGGCGACTGGAAGAGGAAAACCGTTTCTTGCGCAGAAAGACCCTTGAAAAACATTCGATTACCGGAAACAGCCCCCCGATTCAGGCCTTGAAGAAGCAAATTGCCGTTGCTGCACCCACCAACGCATGGATCTTGATTACAGGGGAGAACGGAACCGGAAAGGAACTTGTGGCCCGCACCATTCACCAAATGAGCCATCGTGCAGACAAGCCCTTGATCGATGTGAACTGCGCTGCCATACCAGATGAGTTGATCGAAAGCGAGCTCTTTGGCCATGAGAAGGGGTCGTTCACCGGCGCCAGCACCAAGA
Organism: Desulfobacterales bacterium; assembly: GCA_030616425.1. Lineage (GTDB taxonomy): Bacteria > Desulfobacterota > Desulfobacteria > Desulfobacterales. The sequence goes on from JAUWXJ010000182.1 coordinate 1,335, forward strand.
AGCGAGGTAAATTTGAGGTTGCCAACAGCGGCACAATATTCTTGGATGAGATTGGAGACATGAGCCTCAAGACCCAGGCCAAGATACTTCGAATCTTGCAGGAGCAAAAGTTTGAACGGGTCGGCGGTACTCGCACACTCACGGTAGACGTACGTGTCATAGCGGCCAGTAACAAGGACCTGGAGAAAGAGATCGAGAAGGAAACGTTTCGAGATGACCTATACTACCGGTTAAACGTCATCCCTATTGAGGTGCCCCGTTTGCGAGACCGTGCCGACGACATTCCATTGCTGGTTGAAAGCTTCCTCAAAGAGTCTTCTGAAGATGGACATTGCGCTTTGAAGACCATGACGTCTGCAGCCATTGAGCACCTAAAGGCCTACCATTGGCCGGGCAATGTTCGAGAACTCAAAAACCTAGTGGAGAGACTGGCCATCATGACGGAATCGGAAGTGATCGACGAGAACGATATCCCTTCCTCGTATAAACGTACCGACACAATGACGCCCGATCTTGATATCCGTGATGTTGATTCCTTAAAAGAGGCGAAGAAACAATTCGAAAAGGCGTATATTTTGCGGAAGCTTTCAGAAAATGAAAACAACATTTCTCAGACCGCAGACTCAATTGGCATCGAAAGGAGCCACCTCCACAAGAAGATAAAGTCCTTCGGGCTTAAATTGTAACAGGCAATGACAGACGGAAATTACAAACTAACGTTGGAGAATACGTGAGGATTATCAGCGGAGCTTTAAGGGGAAAAAGACTGTACCCGTTGCGGGGCTTGAAAATTCGACCCACTACAGACTATCTGCGGGAGTCAATCTTCAACATCCTTGCAGCAGAGGTGGAAGATAAGGTTGTACTTGATCTGTTTGCCGGTACTGGTAGCCTCGGAATAGAGGCCCTCAGCCGTGGAGCAGCAGCAGCCGTGTTTGTTGACAAGGCGCCCCAGGCTATAAAAGTACTCACTCGAAACATTGTCGCCTGCCGCCTGGAGCGGCAAAGTATTATATTAAAACGAGACGTACTACGGGGGTTGCATTTTCTGAAATCAATCGGCCGTGCCTTTGACCTGGTGTTTATAGACCCTCCCTATGATAAGGGATTTGTGGAACGAGCCGTGCGACCCTTGGACCGTTCTGAATCTATATCAGATAAGGCTTCTATTGTTGTGGAGCACAGCAGGCGGGAGGTGCTTCCAAAAAAGATGGCGCGTTTTGTCATCCGCGATCAGAGGCATTACGGTAAAACGCTTGTCTCGTTTTATGGGCCTGTGCTATGAGACAAGTTGTTGGTTACCATGCATAATAAACGAGATTGAACGGGGATAGAAATGGAGAAGACAGCTGTATATCCTGGATCTTTTGATCCTGTGACCAACGGACATTGGGATGTTGTTGAGCGGGGACTTAGACTTTTCGACAGGATCATCGTCGCTATAGCCACAAACGGAACCAAGGATCCACTTTTTACCATCGAGGAGCGCCTGGAGATGCTGAATAAAACCTTTGAGGGGCTGCCGCGTGTGGAGGTGGATAGCTTCGACGGGCTCTTGGTTGATTATGTTGAGAAGCGTGGAGCAGGTGCTATTTTGCGGGGTCTTCGGGCAGTGTCTGACTTTGAGCACGAGTTTCAGATGGCCTTAATGAATCGCAAGCTGAATAAAAATATTCAAACGGTTTTTCTCATGACAGGGTTGCGATGGATTTACATTAGCTCCTCAATTATTAAGGAGGCTGCTCGGTTCGGAGGAGATACCCGTGGCATGGTTCCCGACATTGTTTGTGAAAAGCTAAAACAAAAATTCAGTAAAGCATAGTCTGCGAAGAATAATAGATTACTCTTAACTCATCAGCGGTCAGGCAGGCGTTACCAGTCTTGAGATGGACTTGTGGAGACTCCAAATATTCTGCAGGGTGGTTGAGCTGAAAAGCTTTTCCAGGGCGGCGAAGGCGGTCTATCTTTCCCAACCCACGGTAAGCAGCCACATCAAGGACCTGGAAAACCACTTCGAATGCAAACTCGTCGATCGGCTGGGAAGGGAGGTCATTCCCACCAAGGCAGGGAGTCTCCTTTACGGTTATGCTACAAAGATCATTGCGCTGAAACAAGAGGCTGAAAATGCTCTGGCCGAGTTTCAGGGCAAAATCAAAGGACGGCTGACCATTGGCGGCAGCACAATTCCGGCCGGTTATATCCTCCCTCCTTTGCTGGCAAGGTTCAAGGAAGGCTACCCTGAGGTCGTGGTGACCCTTGTACAAGGCGATACTGAAACAATTATCAGGGACACGCTTGGAGGGGGTGTGGAGCTCGGGATTGTGGGTGCCAAGGCCCAAGGGGTTCAACTTGTTCAGAAGAAGATCATGAATGACGAAATGTCTCTTATAGTGCTGCGGGGGCACAAATGGGCAAACAAACGCCATGTTGTGATGGATGAGGTTATCAGAGAACCTTTCATAATGCGTGAGCCAGGCTCTGGCACTCGGAAGTCGATTGAGCGGATTTTTGACAAATCCGGCTATTCCCTTGGAGCCCTGAATGTTGTGGCCGAGATGGGAAGTACAGAAGCTATTCGCCAGGGGATTAAGGCAGGTGTAGGGGTCTCTATCCTGTCTGAATGCGCTGTGGCCGAAGAATTGGCCGCTGGAAGCCTTAAGAAAGTAAAGATTAAGGGGCTCCCCTTTAAGAGGGCATTTTACCTTACGTTTCACAGACACCGGACCCAGTCTCCTTTGTGTCGAACCTTCATAAAGTTTCTGAACCGCCAGGAGGAGTGCCTAAAGTTCCCTTAAATCAGGGTGCCTTAAACCACTTATGACCCCTGACGAATTGACGAGGCCTATGACCATATCCCTTTATCCAAATGCCCGAGTGGTTCTTGAGCGACGCTATCTGAAGAAGGACGGAAAGGGAAGGCCTGCGGAGAGGCCGGAAGACCTGTTTAGAAGGGTGGCCCGTAGTATTGCTGCAGCCGACGCCCACTTTGATTCAAAGGCCGACATTAAGAAGACCGAACAGGAATTCTACAACTTGATAACAGAGTTTGTTTTTATGCC